>NZ_JAAHIE010000201.1:6847-11992 GCF_010671945.1 Moorena sp. SIO4E2 | reverse complement strand
TGCATCAAGAAGCGCAAGAGTTTGACTTCTGACAAATGACTTCTGACAAATGACTTCTGCTATATGAAGTAGGAATTATGACATGATACGTGTAACTCCTGGTTGTTGACCACGTTTTGAGTCAATCTTTAGTGAGCCACTAATCAAGTCATTTCAGGCTACCCTACCGGAACGCTATCCGGCCAACAGCCTTCATACTTCAGCCTTCATACTTCAGCCTCCATACTTCAGCCTTCATACTTCAGCCCCCATACTTCAGTCTTCAAGCTTCAGCGTTCTATAAAATTGTTGTAATTCTCAAGAGGTTTATTGCAAATGAAACGTTCATCAATTCTAGGTCTGGGTGCGATCGCATTCATGGTTGCTGTCCCTTTTGTAGGTAAGACTCCTGTATTAGCTGGTTTACAGGAAGCTGGGGAAGTGATTGTCCAAAACATCATGCGCCCGAAAGTGCAGTTGAAATTAGTGGCTCAGAAGAAGATAGTAGAAGTTGATAGTGAAGGTAAAGAAAATATTACTTGGCAAGCCCTAGAGAACAAAGCCGTTGTCAAACCAGGAGATACCCTTCGTTACACTGTCAAAGGTGAAAATGCTGGGGAAGTGGAAGCTGACAATCTGATGGTTACCCAACCTATTCCTCGCGCTACCATGTATATTCTTGATTCTGCTAGCAACAGCAATGGAGCAACGATAACTTACAGCATTGATAATGGAGAGACTTTTATAGAACAACCTACTATTGAAGTCACCCTTGAAGATGGCACGGTAGAAACTAGACCTGCCCCTGCTTCAGCTTACACTCACGTTCGCTTTGAGTTTCCAGAAGCTCTCGATCCCAAAGCAGTTTTAGAAGCATCTTATGATGTGAATGTTCGCTAGTAATTAGTGATTAGTGATTAGTGATTAGTGATTAGTGATTAGTGATTAGTGATTAGTTGCTAGTTAGTACTTAGAAGTCATTTGTAAATACCAATAAAATCTTGTTAATTACAAATAACTTATAAATCAGGACTCATAAATCGTCAGCATATGCGCTACTTGAGGTGCTACTTGAGGTTCGGTCAGCGGTCAGCGGTCGGTGGTCAGCCGTGAGCTAAAAGCTCACGCTACTTGAGGTGCCGTCAGCTGTTGGCCACAGGCCCAAAGCTGATCGCTGATAGCTTACTAAAAATCCTAACTAATGACTAATCACTTAAGCTTATAATTTTGTTATTTTTAGAACATAATTACAGGTAATTAAATAATTTATTTAGTAGTCACTATTACTCATTCAGTTGTAACAGTTTTTATCTGGCTAAATAAAACTCCGTAGTAATAAATTCATAACCATAAATAATTTAATTATAAGTATTAGGCGTTGGGTATTAGGCGTTAAGTATTATGTAAAATTAAAGCAGTTTACAGCCTCGTTGCTGTAGCCGGTTCGCTTCATAATCAGAAGACTACAGCCTAAAACCTAAAGCCTAGAGCAGAATAATTCTATTTTTTTAAAAAAAAGCCAGCATAAGTACTGCCTAAAAAAATCAGCGCAACCCGCGCTATTTTTTGATTATTTTTGCCTGATTTTTATAATTTTGCTTAATTTTTATAAAACTTATAAAACCTAAATTTTAATTTTTATAAAAACACCCAATTTCAATCAACAAAAATATCCAGTGATTTACTATCAAAATGTGCAAATCAACCCCTGACTGGAAAAAACGTTTACCAAAGCTGCTAGCAACAGTTTTGATAGGAGGTGTCTTACCAACATCTCCACCAGTACTGTCGCAAACTCAGCCAGCAGAAATTTCAGCAACAACCGGTAAGACACCGCTACAGTGTACAGCTCCTGAAACAGTAGGAGCAACTGTGATCAATCAAGTCACTTATCGGTACCAAATGCCTCGTGGTCCAAGGGGAAGATTCTCTCGACCTAGTGAGTTATTCATTACTGGTACTTCTAGCAAAGTTAAGAGTGAAACCTCTAAACAAGGAACTCTCAATCTGGTATCTCAGGGGATTAAAGATGGGGAAGGCCAGTTGGTGTTTGGCTTAGGTGCTATGACTGATGCCCTGGAGGATGAACTAGTAACCTTGGGCTTTACTTCAGAGGAAGCTAGCAATGCCAGTATCAAAGCAGTAATGAGTTTTGCTAATTCATCCACTGACACTACCGCTGATCAAGTCATCACTGCTGCCAAAACCGCTATTGAGGAAGCAATACCGAATAAAGCTGCCGTCTTAAATGGGGAGAATAGTCAGGCCGATCAAGTCATGGCTCTAGTCTTTACTGGACTAGCTCAACAGGGCTTAGAATCCATTGGTATTGCTGAAGCCGATGCCACAACTGCCCAAAATACCGCAGCTGGTTTAATCCCAACTGACTTGAGTAGTACTACTTTTACCGATATTCGCCAGCAAGCATTTGATGAAGCGCTCAATGCTATCCCTGAACAACAACAACTCCTGATCCAAGCTAAAGACTCTCTTGAGCAAGACCTAGTAAACATTCAGTCTGGTCAAGGGTCGCGGGTGCAATCGGGAGATATTGTGAGTTTCCGTTATGCCTTGCTTAACACCGGAGATGCAGCGATTGAGATACAAACTCCCCAAGCCAGCGTTATTGCTCAAAGTGGCTTAGTCGGTTCAGCTTCGATTGGCAATGTTACTGTTGAGGGTTTGGAGGAAACCCCGGAAACACTGAAAATCGAGCCTGGGCAGGAGGTGGTGCTGAATGTGCAAGTGGCACTTAACGCTGCTGCTGAAGACAATGATCAGCAAACTATAGCCTTAGGGTTTAGCAGTAATTGTGGTCAAGACAATACCTCCCAAGAAACAGCACAACAGACCATAGCTACTATAGCTCCTACACCTGACCCCAGGTTGGAACTGATTGACCCGTTTGGAGAAATCCGGGGTTGTAACAATGAACTGTTGGATGACTATACCGGATTTAGCGTTGGCTTATTTGAACCAGACCCCAATGACCCCACAGGATTCTTGAGTGCTGTAGAACTGACCACCACTGAAGTTCCCGATGACCCCAATAACACCATTCCGGAAGGGATTGAACCTAATACTACCAATGCCAATCCCTTTTTCCTTAACAATGACGACAATGAAAACCGAGGTAGATACAGCTTTCTGTTTGATCGAGACCGAGGTCAGTTAGAGCAAGGTCGAAGCTACATTTTGGTGGTTAATCCACCCGATAATAGCAACTTCCTACAACGGCGCATTCGCTTGACCATCAATAATGTTGATGAAGCCCAAGGTATAGTTTCCTATACTGCTACGTCTTTAGATGGTCTACCGATTACTACGGATGCCAATCCCACAGAGGTACAGGGTGAATTCCTGATTCGGAATGCCAAACGGGAAGGTCTGGTTTTGGGATTGTTGAATGTAGATACGGGTATTTGTGACCTTGAATCGATTCGGATTACCAAGAGCGCAGACCGAGCTACCGCTGAACCAGGAGATACTATCATCTACCGCCTCTCTTTGCGCAATCTAGCCCGTAGTGCTGTGGTTGACATTGTAGTGACTGACGACTTACCCCTAGGATTCACATTGGTTGAAGATTCTGTCCGGGGCGAGTTACAGCAAGAATCAATGGAGATTGAAACCACACGAGATGGGGCAAGAATTACTTTCAGGGTAGCAGAGCCAATTCCAGAAGGTGGAGTATTGAACATTGCTTATGGGGTGCAAGTCACCCCAGATGGCATCCGGGGTGACGGGGAGAACTCAGCAATTGTTGCTGCGGAACGGGATGACAACGGCTGGGATATCAAAGATGGTCCAGTGGTTCATCGAGTACGAATTGATCCCGGCATTATTTCCGATTGCGGCACTTTACTAGGTCGAGTATTTGTAGACAAAAACTTTGATGGTCATCAGCAACCAGGAGAACCGGGCGTTCCTAATGCGGTGATCTTTATGGAAAACGGTAACCGAATTACCACTGATGCCAATGGTCTGTTCTCGGTTAAGAACGTTCTACCGGGATACCACACTGGAGCTTTAGACCTGACTAGCCTTCCAGGTTACACCCTAGCTCCCAATACCCATTTCAATGAGGGCAACAGCCAATCCCGACTCGTGCGTTTAGAACCTGGTGGTATGGCACGCATGAACTTTGCAGTCACTCCGACCTTCAACGAAGAGGATCAGCAATGAAATTAACTAACAATTATAACACATCTTGTAAACTACAGCTAATGGGAGCGATCGCTGGTAGCGTCACCATGGTGCTGTATCCTGCGATCGCTGAAGCTGAATCAACCCAAGCAGCAGAGGATAAATTACCAGTCATTGACCTGAAGCCAAGTCAACTACCTAGCCTTGATCTCAAACAAGAACCGATCCTCAGCTTCAATCCCGGTCTGGTTCCCTCCCTAAACCAAAATGAGCAATCAACAACAATTGCTCTGAGACAGTCTTCCAGTTTTAACATCAACGATGGACAATTTCCTAGGTTTGATGTGAGGTCAGATCAAGTCCCTAGACTGAACTTGAAACGAGAACCTATCGTTAGTTTCAACTCGACTCTGACTCCCTCACCAATCCAACAGACAGAGCCATCCTCAGACATCGCCCTTGCACCTGTAGTGGACTTGAGTACAAGTCGGCTACCTAGTTTTGACCTACTGCCTGGTCAACTACCTCAGCTAAATTCACCAAAAGCTCTACTTGCTAATCTAGACCTGAAACAACAGCAAAGGGTTAGTCTCAATCGTGTTAATACTGAAGCTAGACAAACTATACCGATCGCAGCAACTAGCTCAGATACTGAAATTACAATCGCACCTGATATCGATATCCAAGTCGGAGACTTACCTGAGTTTGCGGTTAATGGTGAATTACCTAACTTAGATTTAAGTAACGCTCAATTAGACCACCTTCAACTGCGTACGCAACAAACTGTTAGTCTCAATCCTACGGTTAATAATGAAGCTAGACAAACTATACCGATTCCAGAAACTCAGTTAGACCAAGAGATTGCTTATGCACCTGATATCGATATCCAAGTCGGAGACTTACCTGAGTTTGCGGTTAATGGTGAATTACCTAACTTAGATTTAAGTAACGATAAATTAGACAACCTTCAACTGCGTACGCAGCAAACCGTTAGTCTCAATCGTGTTAATACTGAAGCTA
>NZ_JAAHIE010000201.1:0-6837 GCF_010671945.1 Moorena sp. SIO4E2 | reverse complement strand
GGAGACTTACCTGAGTTTGCGGTTAATGGTGAATTACCTAACTTAGATTTAAGTAACGATAAATTAGACAACCTTCAACTGCGTACGCAGCAAACCGTTAGTCTCAATCGTGTTAATACTGAAGCTAGACAAACTATACCGTACCCAGAAACTCAGTTAGACCAAGACATTGCTTATGCACCTGATATTGATATCCAAGTTGGAGACTTACCTGAGTTTACTGTTAATGGTGAGCAATTCCCTAACCTAGATTTAACTAACGATAAATTAGACAACCTTCAACTGCGTACGCAGCAAACCGTTAGTCTCAATCGTGTTAATACTGAAGCTAGACAAACTATACCGTACCCAGAAACTCAGTCAAATCAAGAGATTGCTTACGCACCTGATATTGATATCCAAGTTGGAGACTTACCTGAGTTTGCTGTTAATGGTGAGCAATTCCCTAACCTAGATTTAACTAACGATAAATTAGACAACCTTCAACTGCGTACGCAGCAAACCGTTAGTCTCAATCGTGTTAATACTGAAGCTAGACAAACTATACCGTACCCAGAAACTCAGTCAAATCAAGAGATTGCTTACGCACCTGATATTGATATCCAAGTTGGAGACTTACCTGAGTTTACTGTTAATGGTGAGCAATTCCCTAACCTAGATTTAACTAACGATAAATTAGACAATCTGGAGTTGCCATCCCAGCAAAGCATTAGTCTCAATCGTGTTAATCCTGAAGGTAGACAAACTATACCGATTCCAGAAACTCAGTCAAATCAAGAGATTGCTTACGCACCTGATATTGATATCCAAGTTGGAGACTTACCTGAGTTTGCTGTTAATGGTGAATTACCTAACCTAGATTTAAATCAAGCTCAATTAGACAAGCTGGAGGTGCGTTCGCGTAGCGTGACCTACGGTCAATCGCAACAAACCGTTAGTTTCAATCCTACTGTTAATCCTGAACCAATCCAGCAGATAGAAGCATCACCAGAAGTAATTGAACCGAGTCAAGAGCAACTAATCAGCTTTAACCTAAGACAGGAGCAACTAGCAAGCTTTGACCTAACACAGGAACAACTCTTAAGCCTGGATTTGACACAGCGGGCATCACTTAACCTTGACCTAAAACCAGTTGAACTTCCAACCATTGCTTTTGCAGAATTGGGAGAAGAGTACCAAGACACTCTCGAAATCGCCAACTACTGGATACGGCAAAGAAGACGCAACCGCCGACAAAGACGCCAACAACCCAGAAGAGAATCGACTCCATCTTCTAGCTCTAAACCCAAATCATCCTATTTAAAAGTACTTGCCCCTACTTCGGATAAGGTATTAGATATTCCAGCAACTAGTATTATTTTACAATATGCTTTGGGAGCTGAGGTGGAACTTCGGGTCAATGGCAAACTGGTAGACCCCTCCTTCATTGGACGCACAGAAACAGATACACTAACTAATCTTATAACTCGGACTTGGTATGGTATTGTCCTTAGGGAAGGGGAAAACACGATCACTGCCACTATCGATGGGTCAGATAACGTAATTTCTATACCGGTACAAGTAAGGGGAACACCCGATAAACTGGTTGTGGAAACGCGCGAGGCTCGTATCCCAGCGGATGGACGTTCTCTAGCAACGGTTCAGGGTCGGTTATTGGATAAATTCGGTAATGTCTCTCACCGCGATACCATTGTTACCTTATACGCCAGTGACGGTGAGTTCGTTGGTGTAGACCAAAACCCAGACCACCCGGGATTTCAGGTAGAAGCTCGAAAGGGGCAATTTACTACTGAACTGCGCTCAGGCTTAGACGCTAAAACCATTCGGATTAGTGCTGCTACTAGTGATTTAGAAGCCTTTACCCAAATGCAGTTTGACACTGCACTGCGCCCGAGTTTAATCACCGGTGTGATCGATATGCGTTTGGGAACTGAAGGGACAGACTTTTTCAAGAGCTTTCGGGACTTTTTACCAGAAGATGAAGATGATGACACTAAATTTGACATCCGATCCGCTGCTTTCTTCACCGGAAGCCTTGGGAATTGGTTAATCACTGGGTCATTTAATACTGACCATGCTTTGAACAAAGGCTGTGATTGTAATGACAGTAATCGGTTATTTCGCGAGTACCAATCCTCTGAACAAGACTATCCCGTTTACGGTGATAGTTCGACAGTGGATGTAACCACTCCTTCTATAGATAATCTCTATCTGAGGCTAGAACGCTCTGGTACAAAAGTAGGAATAGAAGCGGACTATTTGATGTGGGGGGATTACAACACTGACGAGTTTTCTAGACGCTCTCAGCTATTTACCTCCACGAGGCGCAAACTCCACGGCTTCAAGACTAACTACAACTTTGGTAAGTTTCAAATTACTGGATTGTTCGCCAATAACGTGGAAGGCTTCCAGCGGGATACGATTGCCCCTGATGGTACTAGTGGTTTTTACTTTCTTTCCCGGCGACTATTGGTTGCTGGTTCAGAAGAGGTTTACATCGAGTTAGAAGAACTACAGCGACCTGGTACTGTAATTAAACGAGAACGTCTCAGTCGGGTCAGTGACTATGAAATTGACTATGACCGTGGCACTTTATTGTTCAACCAACCAATGTTACGTACTGACTTGGATCAGGAAGGACGAGTCTTAGTGCGACGGATTGTTGTTACCTATCAATTTGATGGGGATAGCGAAGATACTAATATTTACGCAGGTCGGTTTCAATACAACTTCTCTCGGGAACTTAATCAAGAGAGTTGGCTCGGCGCTAGCTATCTGCGGGAAAATCAGGGAGCTAGAGACTTTGAACTTTATGGTGTGGATGCTTTGTTCTCCTTCGGGGAGGATGTTCAATTAATCACAGAATACGCTCACTCTACCAATGATTCTGACGAATTAGGCTTAGTAAGCGGTTCAGCCTACCGCGTCCAACTAGACGGTAAATTTGGTGATGGTTTCTCCGGTAAGGCTTATTTGCGCTCCACTGAAACTGGCTTTGCCAATAACGCTACCGTTAGCTTTGTTCCTGGTCAAACCCGTTATGGTGCTCAGTTTCAAGCCAAACTGACTGATACGACTAATTTTCGGGTACAGGTAGACCGGGAAACTAACCGAGGTATAGCCCCCCGAGTTGTTACTAGCTTTGGTGATTTATTCGACCCCCGTACCGAACCCCAGGCTGGTAATCGGGTGGATAATTCTCTAACTACTGTAATTGCAGGGATTAAGCAACGTATTGGTCCGGGTAGCCTCCAACTCGACTGGGTATTTCGCGATCGCGAAGACCGTAAAGATGACTCTAGAAGTCGTACATCCAATCAGTTGCGATCGCGTTTTAAAATGCCCTTAACTGATAACCTCACTTTCCAGGCTCTCAATGAACTAACTCTATCCAGCGAAACCGATTCAGTGTATTCAGACCGGACTGCGATCGGATTAGACTGGCGAGTATATCCAGGAATTACTATCAATGTGGGACAACAATGGTTTACCCGAGGGCAATTGGAGGGCAAGCAAATTACCCATCTTGGTGTTAGTGGCGATTACAATCTTGGCTCTGATACCACCATCTCTGGACGTTACTCTATTGTCGGGGGATTAGATGAGATGACCGGTCAGGGCGCTATCGGATTGAAGCACGGCTGGACGATTTTCCCTGGTATGCGACTAAACCTTGCTTATGAGCGGGTATTAGGTAACTTCCTTGGAGAAAATGCTGCTGCTGATCAGTTCAGTCAACCCTACGCTTTTGGTCAAGGAGCCTCTGCCCTTGGATTTGAGAGTGGAGAAAGCTACAGTATCGGATTTGAATACACTGACAGTCCTGATTTCAAAGCGAGCTTCAAATGGGAGCATCGTTCTTCTAATCGTGGCAACAACACTGTAATCACTGGTGCCGCCTCTGGGAAATTGTCTCCTGCGATAACTGCTTTGTTTAGTTATCGGCAGGCGAATGGTGCTAATCAAAGGCTTAGGAGCCGATTAGGAAATTCGATCAATCTCAGGGTAGGTGTTGCTTACCGCAATCCCGAGAGCGATAACTTTAACGCTTTAATGCGCTATGAATTTCGCCAGAATCCCGCTACTATTCCCGACACGATTTTATTGGGCAGTGGTAGTGGTTATAACGAACATCTATTTTCCGGCGAAATGATATATGCTCCCAACTGGCGATGGGAATTCTACGGTAAATATGCTTTGCGTTATAGTAAATCCTATTTATCCAATGATTTAATCGGAGATAGCACCATTCATCTCGGTCAACTCAGAGCATCCTATCGTTTAGGCTACAACTGGGATATAGTCGGTGAAGGTCGCTTTATCTCTCAACCTTCAGCAGACTACTTTGAAAATGGCTTCCTGATTGAAACTGGCTACTACCTGAGTCCGAGTCTGCGCCTTGCGGCTGGATACGCTTTTGGTAATATTGACGACTACGACTTCCGTGGCTCTCGTTCCGCCAGTGGTCCGTATTTAGGACTTACTGTCAAACTTGATGGGCTGATTGGTAATCTATTTGGCGGCTTTGGCAATCAAAAGGTAGCACCACCCCAGCAGCAGGAATCTCAAACTGAATCGATTGTTGAAGATAACCAAAACCAAGACAATCCCAAGAAAACTAACCAACCTGTGGTTGAAGAAGGGCTAGAAGACAACAGCAAACCCCTTTCTAACGACAAATCCGAAGACGACAACACACAAGCAATAAGAATAGAAAAAAATAGTGTGTTCCGGTAATTGATGATTGGTGATTTGAGTATAACAACCAATTAATGAGTTTTTTACTATTATTAATTACCAGAAATATCTAGTTTATCTTTAACTATAAATGGTGTCAGACCATAAACCAGTAAAAAATTACTATTTATCAGTATATTAATCCTTAAAAGTAAGCAGCTATGAATCCAAATAGAATTACTTCGGATTTAAAGTCAGAAGTCTACCTCAAACTCTCAAAAAAAAATCCTTACTATTCTAGTTTAATTTCAGGTTGTATTAATAAAAAAGAAAACCCTAGACTTATCAAAACAAACCAGTATATACCTAGTTTATTATCAACCCTAGACTCAAAAGAGTTCATCCATACTGTTACCGTTTGCCTTTTGCCTTTTGCCTTTTGCCTTTTGCCTTTTGCCTTGATTAAGCCAGCCCTAGCCCAACCAAAACCATCACCCCTAAAAGTAGTCGTCAATAGCAACCAAGATGGTTCAGTAAAACCAGACAATAACTTAACCCTGAGGGAAGCTATTAACCTGATCAACGGCACATTAACCCTAGACCAACTTAGTCCCACAGAAAAAGCTCAAGTAGAATCCCTAAGTTCCCCAGCACGGTCAAAAATAGAGTTTAATTTACCTGGCCAGCAAACCACTATTCGTTTGGTAGAACACTTGCCGCCCATCGCGACTGCTGGAGTAATCGTAGATGGCACTACCCAACCTGGCTATAACCGAGATCAATCAGCTACTGCTGAGATTGAAATCCCGATTCCATTGGTGGCAATTACTCCAGCGGAAACAGTAGAAATTTTTCAAGGTTTGACAATTATTAATGATGATGTTATTATAAAAGGTTTAAGTATATATGGATTTAACGGTGAGCACCAAGCAACTGTCATCTCAACACCAGCAGACATATTGATTTCCCATCGGCTGCCACCCGACTACGACAGTAAATTTTACAAGAGTCAGTTTGCTGCCGACAAACCTCCCCAATCGGTGATTATAGAAAACACTTGGCTAGGTATACCCCCCGATGAGAGTATGCCATCAACCATGTCAGCTTTTGGGGTATGGGTGTTTAACGGGACAGGAGTTACGATCCGGCGTAATCGAATTGCTTATCACGACGGTAGCGGGATTATTACCTCCAAGCAGGCGAGGGATCTAACGATTACCGAGAATATCATCGTTGGTAACGGGATGGCTGGGATGCCAGATGCTATTCGTCTAGATGGTACTATCGACAACACCACTATTGACTCTAACTTAATTTGCGGCAACGACGGCAGCGCTGTGTACCTATTTAAACCTATGGGTGCTGTCAGCATTCGGAATAACCAAATTAAGTATAATGGACACCGTTTACGTCGGGCTGCCATATATTTGATGGGAGATGACCATCAAGTCATTGGTAACCAAATCACTCACCAAGCAGGACCAGGAGTGGTGGTTGCTGCTTATCCAGAAAGCGATCGCAATATCATCCAAGATAATCAATTTGCGGCTCTAGAAGGGCTGAGCATTGACCTAGTAACTAGAAACCACACCGGAGCAAGGCATTATCAAGTGGGTGATGGACCAAACCCCAAGCGAGACTCTCCTAACCGTAGGCGAGACACTGGCAATAATGCTGTGAATACACCTCGGTGGTTAGCGGTAGAGTTTTTTCAACGGGATGGTCAGGTCAGTTTGGATGGGTTAGCTGACCCTGGTTCTGAGGTAGATATCTATGTTGTAGACCAGGTTTCCCCAAAAACCCCTGGTTATGGTGCCTTGAGCAAAAAGATTGCTACAGCCGAAGCAGATCAAGAAGGGAAGTTTGGGATTAGTCTTAGTAATGTCCAGCCTGGGGATTACTTGAGTGCGATCGCAACTCACCCAGACTACGGTACCTCGGAACCAGCTGTGACTGTGGTAGTGCGTTCTCTTGATGATCCAGGGAATAGTATCGAGACCCGGTCAGCAACAACTCTACCGAACACAGCAAAGCCCCAGTGTACCAGCCGTCCAGTGGCCAGGGTTCCGGTACAACCACAGTCCCCACAAATACCTGAACCGATACTTTTTAGCTACCAAAGTCTACCAAGATAGACCAAGGCTCGCCAATGCAAGATGC
>NZ_JAAHIE010000200.1:0-12008 GCF_010671945.1 Moorena sp. SIO4E2 | reverse complement strand
TCTATTTTTAAGGCTTTTTGAAGTATTGTTTTTTGCTCTTGTGTCAGATAATTTTTTGCTGGCATATTTCCTATTATTGGGTTATTTATTAATTTTTATTATACCAATTTAAATGCCGAACAGCTTATTTTAAAAATAAGTAATAGATATAAGAGAGTGAAGAAAGATAATTAAATTAAAAAAGTATTGATAAAATTGCCAACTATTTTAGCCTAAAAGTCCTAAGGTATGTTTTGTTTTTTTTAGGCAGGGTTGATTGGAAAAACGTTCAATTGGCTAGACTTCAGTCTATTAATCATTGGTCATTGGTCATTGTTAACCAGCTTTTATCCTGTTTTAAATGATGTTATTGACAGTTCTAATTCGTGGTTTTTAGAAGCGCTTAATCTTCCCAAAGCAGCAAGGGCATGATTGCCCAGTCACGAAGTCAGGTCAGCTTGAACGCGATCGCGTGGCCGAAAGGCCAAGCTTGATGGTTGAACGCGATCGCGTGGCCGAAAGGCCAAGGTTGAAGCTTGAAGGTTGAAGGTTGAACCCGATCGCGTGGCCGAAAGGCCAAGCTTGATGGTTGAACGCGATCGCGTGGCCGAAAGGCCAAGGTCGATGGTTTGATAGTTTGAAGGTTTGATGGTTGAAGATTAGAGGCTTAAGAACTGAAAGCCGGATGTATAACTGGCCACCTGTAACGTTAAACCTGTCAAATATAAACTTTAAAGTTAAATATGCACATTATAACGTTAAACCTGTAACTTGTAACGTTAAACCTGTAACCTGTAACTTTCAACCTGTAACTTTCAACCTGTAACTTTCAACCTGTAACCTTCAACCTGTAACCTTGGCCTTTCGGCCACGCGATCGCGTTCAACCTGTAACCTGTAACTTTCAACCTGTAACCTGTAACCTGTAACCTGTAATCTGTGACCATTCAACTGATCAGGTGATATATGCTAAAAAAAGCCATCGTATTAGTATCTATCGTACTGCTTGCCTTCGGTACAGTTGTAGCAATTGATAGCTTCGAGGGATATAAAGATAGGATAACCATTGCGATCGCAGCTCCGTTAAGCAATGCTAGTGAATCAGCACAACGCTCAGGCAGAGCAATGGTAGACGGTGCTGAACTTTACATTAACCAAGTTAACAAGGCTGGCGGTGTTAAGGGCAAAAAGTTGAAGCTAGAGGTTTATGATGACCAAGGCAATCCGGATGTGGCACGCCAGGTTGCTCAGAAGATTGCTCAATCAAATGCGATCGCAGTGATTGGTCATTACAGTAGTGGCGTATCTACGGCTGCTGGCGAAGTTTATCAAGACCATAAGATTCCTGCGGTGACCGGCTCAGCTACTGCTGATGCGGTCACCCAATCGAACACTTGGTATTTTCGCACCATTTTTTCTAACAGTGCTCAGGGTACTTTTATCGCCAATTATATCCAAAAGATTCTGGGATCTTCCAAGATTAGCCTAGTTTACAGCCCCAGCACTTATGGCTTGACCTTAGGGAAGACTGTTGAAGAGACGTTTCGGGAGTTAGGGGGAGAAGTAGTAAGTAAGTGGGTATTAGGGGATGATATAGACCAAGCCATAGAAACGATTTATCAAGATTTATTGGCTTTAAACAATAGCGGGAAAGACCCAGGAGTGATTGTGATGACAGCGAATCGCAATCAAGTGGCTGGATTAATTGCAAAAATGAGGAGTTCTGGGATGAATTTCCCCATTTTTGGCGGTGACTCCTTAGCCGAAATATCCCTGGGGCAACGGTTTGAAGACTCCCCAGAGGAGATGGATGAACCAGGCTTCTTTACCAATGGAATTTATGCCATTGCTCCGATTATTTTTGACATTTCTGATGATGGGGGTCAACAGTTCAGAAACGAATTTGAAAAGAAGTACAAACAAGCGCCGGGATGGGTGGCGACTTGCTATTATGATGCGGCAAAAGCCATTGTTGAGGCAATTAAGCGCTCTGATCTTACCTGGGACGATTTACCCAAAAACCGTTTGATGCTCAAAGAGAGCTTAGCAACTATTAATAGCCAGGAAACGGCGTTCAAGGGGGCAACCAGAAATATTTATTTTGACTATTACGGCAATGCAGTAGCACCAGTTTTTGTGGGTATTTTTGATAGAAGAAATTTTATTTCAGCGTTTAGCCAGCTGCAAATAATACCGGACTTACGGGCTGTTGCTAATCTGCAAGAACAGCTCGACAGTGGTGAAATTGTAAAGGTTGGTAATAACTATATGGTAAAAACCCATATCGTTTACACCGGGATGGATATCAATGAGATTAGTCACATAGATGAAAAAACGTCCTCCTATTTGGTGGATTTTTACATTTGGTTTAGGTACCAAGGCGATATTACTGCAGACCAAATCGAGTTCACAAATTATGGCATTGAGCGGCTAGATTCAGGAGAAAAATTGACCTTAAAGGAACCGATAGATACAGATTTAAACGATGATATAAATTATAAAGTATACCGGGTTAAAGGCGATTTTCATGAAAAGTTTGATTTTCATGATTACCCGTTTGACCATCAGACTCTATCAGCGAGATTTCGACATATTAACCTAACTCGGGACAAGCTAATTTATGTAGTGGACTTCGTGGGAATGCGAGATACCACTACAGAAGAAGTTCTCAAAAATTGGGAGAGAGCTAAAGTGTTTGAGAAGATTACCGATTGGAGTGTTGAGAATGCTACCTTTTTCCAGGATACGGTGATTAACGATTCCACTTTGGGCAATCGACGATTTATCGACACAGATTCAGATATCGAATATTCCCGATTCAATGTGGTTATTAAAATCAAGCGGGATTTAGTCAGTTTCAGTATCAAGAATCTATTGCCTCTACTGTTTTTTGTGGTGGTGGGATACCTGTTCATGTTTCTCCCTTTCGATCACATGTCCGTAGAAGCAGTAAGTGGCTTGCTACTAGCGATTGTATTTTACCATTTGAGCTTGATAGAAGGACTACCGGAGGGGGTTGGCTATGTAGTGGCTCTCGACTATGCCTTTTTTATCGTTTACGTACTCAATGGCTTACAGTTGTTGATGGTGGTGATTGGGAATAGTGAGGGGTTTCAGTCTGGTAAAATCAAGATTAGCAAATTAATGGAGTTTGGAAGAGTGGCGTTTCCAGTAATTTTGGTAGTTTACACGTCTCTTCTGTGCTGGCGGTATTTGTAGCAATTTGTTAATTGTTAATTGTGATTTGAAATTTAACATTTGCCTTTTACCTTTTGGAGGTAGCTATGGTGAGCTGTTGTAGGGCATCAGAAATTTCTACAGGTAGTGGGGTGGGCTGATGAAGTTGTCGCGTTGAGGTGGCAAGACTGGCAACAGAAGCAGCTGTGCGTTTTTGTATCACGTCTAAGGATTCTGGCAGCTTGAGTCGTTGACCTTGTTTGATGACTTGTTCCAGCAGAGGTTGCTCATGATCTTGGCAGGATTCACTCATCAATCCTAGCCGGTCTTTGATAACTGTATCTTGGTGAAATTGGCGATAGATTTGCTTGCGCCCTGGATAGGTGATTTTGCTACTGGACTGTTTCATGGTGGGAATGCCATCAATTTCTACTAATTTGTAGACTCCATTGACTGGGTTTCCAGTGACTAGCCGAGTTCCGAGTCCATAACCGTCGATACAAGCACCAGCCTGTTTGAGTCTGGCTATTTCATACTCGTCTAAATCCCCACTGGCAAAAATTGAGACATTGGGTAAATGCGATCGCACTTTTTGGGACAAGGTGACTAAATCCCCAGAATCCAAACGTACTCCAGTCACTTGGATTTCCCCAGCTGCGATTCGTTGAGCCAGACTCTTAGCGGCTGCTACAGTATCGTAGGTATCTATTAATAAGGGAGCATTGGGAAAATAGCGATAAAAGGCCGTAAAGGCATCCTGCTCACTTCCAGATACTGCTGTGATCGCCATCACCAAAGCATGAGCCATGGTTCCTTGAGGCTGACATCCTAATTTCAGGGCTGCTAATACATTAGATGTGCCATCCAATCCAGCTGCTATAGCTGCTCGTGCTGCCCACAGGGATGCCTGAGGACTAAAGGCCCGTCGAGTGCCAAACTCTAGTAAGGTAGCCTCGGCCCCCGCCACATCTCTTAGCCGTGCTGCCTTAGTGGCAATCAAGGTCTGATAGTTAATTGTATTGAGTAGGTAAGTTTCTACTATCTGTGCTTGCCACAGAGGAGCATCCACCCGCAAAAACGGTTCATTAGCAAATATTGCTGTTCCCTCGGGCACTGCCCAGACATCACCGGTGAAGCTTGCTTCTGCTAAGAGTGACCAAAACTGTTCCGGTGCTCCCTGAAAAATGCCTGTCTCTTTTAATGCGTCCAGTGCCTGGGGACTAAAGCGAAACTGTTCCAGGTAGTCCAGTACCTGAGCGAGTCCCATAGCAATCAAGTAACCAAAGCCATTAGGTAAACGTCGCGCAAATAGTTCAAAGGAAGCTGGTTTTTGGGCTAAGCCTTCACCGCTATAACAGGCTGTCATGGTCAGCTGATACAGGTCAGTTAATAAGCTATAGTCCTCAGCTGTAGGTATTAATTCCTGGTCTTTAGGGTTCATAATAGTACTGTTTAAGGAGTAATGTTTAACATAAGGTAAAGGAACTTTAAATAGGTACAGATTTTTTAACAATCCTCTCAAAATTACCAAACAAATCTTAGTGATTAGTCAAGCTTGAGAAAAGTATTGCAAATATTACCAAACAAATATTACTAATCCTGGCACTGAATCGATAATCCTCGATAAGATAAAGTACACCAGACAGAAACGTCTTTCAGTCTGTACTCACAGTTAAGACTCAATAATTTGAGAACAGCAATTTGATGACAGCATGGCAGTACTCACGAACCACCAGAAAAGGGAAAGGTTCGCGCTAATTATAGCCACTGCTGTTTTCAACTCTAACTCAACTAATTCAGGAGAGCAATTTTATGGCTTTTTACAAACTATTGGAAAGCAGTATTCAATATCTTTCTGAAGCAGTAGCTAGGATTTTTGGTCCTAATGATGACATTTATCCTGCTATTGGTGTTCAACCCTTTAGCGGTGACCCCTTTGAGCAGAAAGAGGCATCTTGGTAAATTCGATTTTAGCTATAATATGAACCCTGGGTTATAGCGGTTCTTGCTGGAATACAAAACACCCTTAGGGGCGCACGCCGTGCGCCCTTAAGGGTGTTGTGGGGTTGCCTATTGGTGGGATGATTTAAGCTGGAAGCGAACACTGTGATGCAGTAGCTTGGCCGTAGCGCATTAGCTGATAGCTGATAGCTGACGGCTGAATGCTTACCTCATAACTCCCTACTCCCTACTCCCATTAACTCAGCGGTTGCCAATTTTCTAGTGGTTTACCTTGACAAAATGTAAGCATTCAGCTATCAGCTATCAGCGATCAGCTATCAGCGATCAGCTATCAGCTATCAGCTATCAGCCATTGGCCACGCTACGGAAATGGCCAGGCTACTGTTCGCGCAGCACCTCAAGTAGCGCAATCGGTGCTTTTAGGTGCGACCCGTGGCGAATTTAATAATTAGATGCGGAAAGCGCACCTTTGAATAAAATAAGCTGACCACTGACCGCTGACCACTGATGGCTGACGGCTAACGGCTGACGGCTGACCACTGACCGCTGAATGCTTACGACAAAATTGCTTTCACTTTTGCTTTAAACATTTCAAACTCTTCTGGTGTTGGTTGAACTTGCTGCCAACTTTCCCGTTCCTGTAAAGCTGTTTGCCAATTTTGCACTGAGGGATAGTCTGCTAAAGAAACGCCGATCTTGCTGAGAAAATATACTGACAAACCGGCGACAATATCGGCTAACGTAAATTGCCCTTCTACAAAGTAGTTTTTATCGCCCAATTTTTCGCTATAAAATTTCATCACTGTGGCAACTTGTTTTTGAGCTTGTTCTAATTTTTTTGCTTCTACTTCAATCTCCAAGTTATGGCGCATAAAGGTTACGATAGCAGGAGCAAGCTCATTGACATTGACCAGTTGTATCATCCTCACTGTAGCAATAGCTTGGGGGTCAGTAGGCATCAGAGCAGGAGTTGGATATTTAGCTTCTAAATAATCTAAGATGGCTAAGGATTCTATCACTTTAAATCCATCATCGATTAGGACTGGGATGTGATGAAAGGGATTGATTTCAATAAATTCTGGCGTAAATTGATCTCCATCTAATTTTATTTCAACAGGCTCAAAGTCAATCTGTTTTTCTAATAAAGCAATCCATACCCGTCGGGCATTGTTGGACATAGGATTATTGTAAAACTGTAACATTGACTCAACTCTCCCTTACTATCAACGTTTGATTGATTCTTAGTTTAATATCTACTTTCAAGCACAAGCTCATAACTTGAGCTATTTCAAGAACCCTTCAACCCAAGCTGAGGATTTGACTTAAAAAGAACCCTAGTGCTGCACTACCGATAGGAACTGTGAGATTATCAATCCCGAACTTGGAGAAGGCTTCTAATAGTGTGGCAAAAAATGCGATCGCAATTGACATCAACCAGGTTTCCCAGACATTACCTTGAACAGCGAAAAGGATCAGGCTACTGACGACATAGCTAGTGACAGCCATGGTTCCAGACCCTTCCCAGCTTTTTTGCATCCCCCAAGCCTGATAGGGATGTTGGCCAAATTTCTGACCAATCAGTCCTGCCAATCCATCCCCCCATGCCATCACTAAAATACCAATAGCGGCATACTGGAATTGTTGTAAGGGCCAAAACCAGGCAATCACGACACCAATACTGACAGCATAGAAGAAAGTGCCTAGGCTTTTGCGCCCAACGCTGTTAATACCAGGCAAAATAGGAATGTAATAGGACAAAAGAGCGATCGCACCAGCGATAACTGATGCCAAGATACCTACCCAGGCAGGTATTTGTAGCCACCAAGCCACTAAAATAACGTTACCGGTGCCAATGTGAACAATTTTACGGGTAATTTCTGAATCCCTGGCGGTGCGCTGATGTAGTGTTTCCGCCAGCAGCACAATCGCACCGAGACCGACAGCAATCAGTGCAATTTGCAGCCATAGGGTTGGGATTGATTCTATCCAGGTTACAGAATTAAACAAGGATCTGATGGCAGCATACTTTAAGACCTATTTATTACTGTATTAGATGGGGTGACCATTACATGAAACTTTTACTGATTTGGCTAATTCGAGGCTATCGAGCTTTTATTTCGCCCCTATTTCCTCCAGTCTGTCGCTTTCGCCCAACCTGTTCCCAGTATGCTATCCAAGCGATTGAGCGGTTTGGTGTCTGTCGGGGTGGTTGGCTAGGAATTCGGCGTATTCTACGGTGTCATCCTCTCTATCCAGGGGGTTATGATCCCGTGCCTGACGTTTATCCTAATGGTAATAGGGATAAATCTAGAAGTGTTGAACTTCGGAACAGGGAACAGGAAACAGGGAACAGGGAACAGGGAACAGGGAACAGGGAATAATTAGTGGCTCTTGTGGTTTGAGTATGGTAAAAAAGTAGTTAAATCATGCAAGAGGCAAAAGGCAAGAGGCAAAAGGCAAAAGGCAAAAGTTGGTTTTAGGTTGAGTTTTTTAGGTGTTAAAAATGTGACCGTTAAAAGACTTTAAATATTTTCTAATTTTGCCAAAAGATATGCTTCGCGCTGATCAACGCTTTTTGATAACTCCAAAAATGCCCAAAAGAAAAACTATAGCGGTTCTCATAGTAATGAGAGTAATGAGGTAAACAGAATTTTTACCACTTCCGACTTCCCTACTCCCTACTCCCTACTCCCTACTCCCTACTCCCTACTCCCTACTCCCTACTCCCGACTCCCTCGCAACCAACTGCTAGTAATTACCTCAAGCAATTGAGAACTGCAACTATGAAACCTTATCAGCAAATCCCAATTGTAGAGTGTGGAGAACCCCTCATCCCCATTCCCTTAGCACAATTTGCCGCTCGTAACCCTCACCCCTACCAAAAACTGGGGGCACCTTATGGTAAGGCTTCCCCTTATTATCTGCGCGAGAGTGTGATAGAAGCACTCTTTGTGGCTCAAAGCCAACTCCAACAGCAGCATCCAGGTTGGCGCATCCAGATTTTTGATGGCTATCGACCGGTGGAAGTCCAACAATTCATGGTTGACCATACTTTTGCCCAAGTAGCTCAGGCACAACAACTCAACCCAAGCATCCTATCGGAACAACAACAGCAAGCGATTTGGGAACAAGTCTATCAATTTTGGGCAGTACCCAGCTCTAACCCCATGACTCCACCCCCTCACAGTACAGGTGCTGCCTTAGATATTACCCTGGTGGATGCCACCGGTGAAACCATTGATATGGGCTCTGAGATTGATGAAGTCTCACCACGCTCCCATCCCGATTATTACGCCAATCAGCAAGACTTGCCTTATCACTACAATCGACAGCTGTTAAAAAATTTAATGTACTCGGCTGGGTTCCGGTGTCATCCTAGAGAGTGGTGGCATTTTTGCCTCGGAGACCAAATGTGGGCTTGGCTGCGCAATCAAGAAGATTCAACCAATACCTTGATGGCACGATATGGTGGTGTTGAGTGCGGAGCCTGTTGAGTCCTGAGACTGAGTCGGAGAGTGGGTCAGTCCTAAGTGGGGAGCGTGCTAAATGGGGAGCGTGGTGATAGCTCAGTTGCTGCTAAGATGGTTTAGCAGTGGCATTGTAGTGGAATTATTAATCAAGTAGCTCAAAGAATGCTACAAATAGACCATTTTTTATTGCCCCTCTTGCCTGTCTTGGCCCTCCTGCTATCTCTCCCTGGCATTAAAGCAAAATGGTATCAGATATCCTATAAAAACAATTAAAAAATAACGATTACTTAAGGTTATATAAGATTTATGATGGCACCTAAGCAAGTATACGTCCTTTTATTTAATGCCCGGACAGAAAACGAGGGAATTCACACTATCCAAATTGGCGATAAGCAAACGGTATTGATGTTTGAAAAAGAAGACGATGCTACCCGCTTTGCTTTATTGCTCGAAGCTCAGGATTTCCCAACACCCACCGTGGAAGCTATCGATCTAGAAGAGATTGAGGAGTTTTGCCAATCGGCTGGTTATGAGTCGGAGTTGGTTAGTGAAGGAATGTTGGCCATGCCACCGGAAACAAATCTAGAAAAGACGGATTGGCAACCTGACCTCAAGAAAACCGAAGAACCTGACCTCAAGAAAACCGAAGAATCAGAAATATCAGATCTAGACCGCATTCGCCGTCAGTTGGAAAATTTATTGTAAGCTGATAAAAATTTGAGGAATACATTTGAACCGTCCACCTTCAGCCGTCAACCAAACAACCAAACAACCTATCCTTCACCGAACGCCAAAGGCGAACAACCAAACAACTAAACAACCTATCCTTCACCGAACGCCAAAGGCAAATAACCTTGGCCAAAAGGCCACCCTAGGCAAACAAACTACCCTAAGGGAACGCCAAAGGCGAACAACCTTGCCCAAAAGGCCACGCTAAGCGAACAACCTTAAACCCTTAAACCAAATAACCTTCAACCAAATAACCTTCAACCTTCAACCTTCAACCAATGACTAAATAATATAATGCAAAATTTAGAACAACGGGGACATCTACTGACCGAACAGATTAATCCCAATAGTCAGAACCTTGACCAGCTGACATCCCTAGAGTTAGTCGATCTATTTAATCAAGAGGATACCAAAACCCTAGATGCGATCGCAGCAGCTCGTAGCGAGCTAGCTCAAGCCATTGACTGCACTGCAAAGGCATTGCGTCAAGGAGGATGCCTCTTCTACGTGGGAGCTGGTACCAGTGGACGCTTGGGAGTCCTCGATGCTGCCGAATGTCCCCCCACCTTTTGTACACCCCCAGACCTAGTCCAAGGGATCATTGCTGGAGGAGCAGGGGCGTTGGTGCGGAGTTCTGAAGATTTGGAAGACCGACAGGAAGATGGTGCAAAAGCGATCGCCCATCGCCGGGTACATGACCTAGATGTGGTGGTAGGCATTACCGCAGGTGGGACCACACCCTTTGTCCACGGCGCACTCCAAGAGGCACGAGGGCGGGGCGCAACCACGATTGCGATCGCTTGTGTCCCCCCTGAACAGGTCAGTATTGATGCTGATATTGATATTCGGCTGCTAGTTGGTCCGGAAGTCCTAGCTGGCTCTACTCGCCTCAAAGCCGGTACTGTCACTAAAATGGCCTTGAACATCCTTTCTACAGGAGCGATGGTAAAGCTTGGCAAAGTCTACGGCAATCGCATGGTAGATGTGGCAGTGACCAACAAGAAACTTCATGACCGAGCCCTGCGCATCCTCAAAGACCTGACCAACCTCAGCCGAGAAGACTGCGCTCACTTACTAGAGCGCAGTGGCAGGCAGGTAAAACTAGCGCTACTAATGTACTGGACAGGATTAGACCAGCTAGAGGGAGCCAGCTTCCTAGAGCAAAACCAAAGTGATCTCAGGGCCGCTCTCCAAAGTTGGAAACAAACTAGTACTCCATCAAAATTGAATTGATAATGTTTAACGGATCAGAGACTACTGTCACTTTGGTGATCATACTCGTAGCCCTCGGTGTTCTAGGTTGGGGCTATAACCGCGCTCGTTCTTACGGCAAGCTAGGAATTTTAGCCTGGTTGCAGTCAGTAGTCTTGACACTGCCCTGGCTATTATTCTTTGGCTTAGTCAGCATGGGAATTTACCTGAATATCGTTGGGATCCTATTTCTGCTAGTCGCTTCCACCGGCCTATACATCTACTTGGGCAGGCTCTTACGTGCAGCAGGTCAAGATGAAGTTTGGCGGGAGCGTGCCACCAAACTGTTCGAGGAGCAACAACAAAGCAAGGATGCCCAAAAGTCTGAGGAGCAAGATACTGCAGCTTACAAAAATTTAACTGCCGTATCCGAGGGTCCGAATACCACCAGGATCGGAGTAGCTACAATTCCTGATGAAGACCTACAACTTATTAAAGGGATTTTTGGGATTGATACGTTCTTTGCTACGGAAACTATAAAATATCAGGAAGGGGCAATTTTTACAGGCAATCTGCGGGGAAACGATGCCGAATTGGTACATTCTCGTTTGTCAGCTAATCTAGAGGAAAAATTAAGCGATCGCTATCGGCTATTTTTAGTCGATAATCCAGAAGGGAAACCAGTTGTCATTATTTTGCCCAGTAGCAATGACCCGCGAACCACTACAGTTGCGCAAAAAATATTAGCCCTTGTCCTCGTAATTGCGACATTTTTCACCACTTTAGAAGTATCTGGGTTACTGCTTGACTTTGATTTATTCAGTGAACCTGAACGGTTTCGGGAAGCCTTACCGATTACCATCGGAATTTGGATAGTTCTGATTACCCATGAACTCGGTCACTGGTGGCAAGCCAAAGCTCACGACATTCGCCTCAGCCTACCCTTTTTCCTTCCCAGCCTGCAAATCGGCTCATTTGGTGCTATGGTTCGCTTCGAATCCCTATTACCCAATCGAAAAGTATTATTTGATATTTCTCTAGCCGGACCAGCCGTAGGTGGTGTAGTGTCTCTACTGATGCTGATGGCGGGATTAGTCCTTTCTCATCAAGGCAGTGCCTTTCAGGTGCCAGCGGAATTCTTCCAAGGGTCAATTTTAGTTGGAGGGCTGGCAAAGTTAGTGCTTGGTAGTGCTCTCCAAGAGTCTTTAGTGGATGTTCACCCTCTGACCATTGTAGGTTGGCTAGGTTTAACCATAACAGCCTTGAACCTAATGCCAGCAGGACAACTAGATGGTGGGCGAATTGTCCAAGCTATCTACGGACGCAAAACTGCTCGACTTGCTACCATTGCCACCTTAGTAATTTTGGGGATTCTGGCCTTAATCAATCCAGCCAATCCCATAATTTTGTACTGGGGAATCTTGATTTTGTTCTTGCAGCGGGGTTTGGAGCGTCCTAGCCTCAATGAAATTACCGAACTCGATGATACTCGAGCATTGTG
>NZ_JAAHIE010000020.1:0-42314 GCF_010671945.1 Moorena sp. SIO4E2 | reverse complement strand
CCGGAACCATTTGTTTGCCAGAAGCTAATATAGAAATTCAATTCCAAGTTGCCGCCGAATTCACTTGGGCGGTTCCCGCTGAAAAAAATCATCGCGCCGTCATTCACCAACCAAAACTCCTGTGCACTGTGAACACAGGCGATCGCACTCAAAAAGCTATAGGTTATTGCAAAATTTATGATGGAGATTACCCCAAGTTTTGGGGCTACCACTTTGTTCATGCCTTTTTCCCTGATTACGGAATCATTTGGAGTGCTGAAGCCACATTTGGCGAAGAAAAATACAATTATTTCAAGCTCCTCAACACCTCCCAAACAGAAAAAGAAATATTGTTAAACGGAGAAGATTCTTACCATCGCAAAACAAGTGCCCATGGCCGCATTCAAGACAAAATATATCACTTGAAATTCGACAATAATGCTTTTGCCAATTGGTCGAGTATCCTGCGAAATCAACCATCGACTATGGAAAGTAAGCTATGCTTGGAATACAGACCCGCTATTCTAGAAATAGACGACCAAAAAGTTGGCGAAGGAATTTGTTTAAAAGAATTTTGTTTCGGCACAATTACATAAATTGATTATAAATTAGTTCAAGGCTATCATATCGAAAAAAAAACAGCTGCTCAAAAAATAGCTAATCCATATAAAATTACCGAGAAACGATGGTGAAAACCCCTGTATTTTAAGCAGGGACTTAAACCGAGCCGTTTAGGCGCTTTCATATTTATCTGTCCTGCCTATGGTAAAATGATTCTTAAAGGAGGAGGTTAAGACAAGATTAACAATAGCAGTGAAGTGATGGATAAGTCTACTTTCTCTAATTGGGATACAGAGGCAGACGTGGTAGTTGTTGGTAGTGGAGTTGCTGGACTAGCGGCTGCGGTTGAAGCCAAAAATGCTGGTGCATCGGTAGTTGTTCTGGAAAAACGCAGCAGCTGTGGCGGAAATTCCATCATGAGTGATGGAGGGGTGGCGCTTGCGGGGACTGATTTTCAGAAACAATACGGTATTCTAGATTCTTGGGAACTCATGTATGAGGATATGTTGAGAGCTGGCTTGAATATGAATGATGCATCTCTGGCTAAGATAGTTGCTCAACAGTCTAATTCTGTACTAGAGTGGCTTACTGAATATTTAGCTGTCAAATTTAGAGATAAGCCCATAATCTTTGGCGGCCATTCTGTTCCTCGTATCCATCTGCTACACAATTTTTCTGGAACAGCAATTGTGAAACCTCTTCTTTCAAAGGTAAAGGAGTTGGGCATTGATATCAAAACCAATATTTGCCTCACAAAGTTCGGAAAGGATGTTCGAGAGATTGAAGTTTATGACAAAAAGGAAAACCAAGCCAGAGCAGTCTATGCAAATACCGGTGTCGTTTTAGCTACTGGTGGTTTTGGCGGAGATGTTGCTTTCCGAATCCTTCATGATGCTCGTCTAACCAGCACCGTAGGTAATACTAATCGTTTGGATACTACAGCAGAAGGAATGCTAGAGGCGATCAAGATTGGTGCTAGTTCTGTGCATTTAGAATATATTCAGTTATCACCTTGGAGTTCTCCTGACGAGAAACGTGATAAAATTGCTACCGAATTTTTTTATACAGTTTTTCCCTATGGGATAGTGGTTCATCCCTTAACAGGAAAGCGATTTTTTAATGAATTAGCGGACAGAAAAATTAGAGCAGATTCAATTTTAGACATTGGTCAACCCAGCATTGGTATTGCTGATTTGGAAGGCATGAACATTTCTGGTCACAGTATGGATCGGTACTTAAGCAGGAATATTGTGAAAAAGTTTGAATACTTGGAGGAACTTGCTGCAGCATATTCTCTGCCTTATCAAGCTTTAAAAGAAACTATCGATCGCTACAACAAGTATGTCGAGAATAAGAAAGATGAGAGTTGGCAAAAGCCTATTCCATTAGATGCAAAACCTCTCCATGCTCCATATTATGCTATGCGATTGTGGCCTAAGGTACATTACACTATGGGAGGCGTTACCATCAACGCTAAAGCTCAAGTTATTGATAATAATGGCCAGCCCATCAAAGGTTTGTATGCTGCAGGAGAAGTGACAGGCGGTATTCATGGTGCCTCTCGCCTAGGGGGTTCTTCTTTAACTGAATGCCTGGTGTTTGGTAGAATCGCCGGTAAAAATGCTGCTTTACAAAAATTTACATCAATATCCTAGACTTACTCTAGTAAGTTATGGAAAAATTTAAATTGTGTTTGCTAAATAATCATTTGTAATTTGTGTTGTTGACTGACATGCTGGAATATCCCGATGTACATACAATAGGCAAATTGCAACATGGCTAGCTTTGTATACTGAAGGGTATCAAGCAAATCACTATTGATTTAGCCATAAAAACTTTAGGTATTTTATCAATGGGTGTCGATCTCCCACAACTAACAATGAACAAAATCGTTTTAGAACGTCTCAAACAACATATTATTGATAGCGAATCGATTGGTTTAGAGGAAGCTTTAGAGGAAGCTTTAAAAGACTATTCACCCCGACAGATTATTAACACTTGCCTCTTACAGGCTATGAGGACTGTCGGCGAATTATATGGTTCAAGAGAAATTCCGTTACCGTCCGTTATAAAATCGGCGGAGACTAAAAAAACGGCGGTAGCCTATTTAGAAACCCATATGGATAAGGAAGAAATTGACGATATTACTCAGGGTAAATGTCTGATTGCGACGGTAGAAGGTGACCTTCACGATCTTGGTAAAAATCTAGTTGATATTCTCCTTTCTAGCAATGGTTACAAAGTAATTAATTTAGGCATTAACCAGCCAATCGATAACATTCTCAAAGCCTACGAAGAACATCAACCAGACTGCATTGCCATGAGTGGCTTGTTGATCAAGACTATGGCAGTTATGAAAGATAATTTGGAAATTTTTAATCAAAAAGGCATTACCGTTCCTGTTATCTTAGGTGGCGCTGCATTAACTCCTAAGTTTGTGGAAAAGGATTGCAAAACTACCTATAAAGGTCAAGTTGTATATGGTAAAAATGCTTTTGTTGATTGGCATTTTATGGATAAACTAATGGCAGCAAAAGCTGAAGATAATTGGGACGACCTGAAAGGATTTTTAGATGAAGAAACTTCACCTCCCCCCCCACTAACCTTAGAAGAGATGGGGCAAATGCCATTTGCAGAAGCCAATCAATATAAACTTTATATGAATGACTCATTTGTTTATACTGAAGAATCTTTGGCAAAAGAATCATCGGCAAAAAAATCTGTGGTAATTGATACTAAGCGTTCCCATGTAGTAACTTTAGATGTAGAACGCCCTACTCCTCCTTTTTGGGGAACTCAAGTATTAAAAGATGGAGACATATCAATTGAAGACATTTACCCTTATGTAGATGTACAGCTTTTATACGTCGGACGGTGGCGGTTCCGTAAGCTAAAAGATCAATCACAACAAGATTATAATGACTTTTTAGCAACAAAAGCTTATGGAATTTTAGAAGAATGGAAAGAAAAAGTTATTGCCCATGACCTAATACATCCGGCAGCAATTTATGGCTATTTCCCCTGTAACGCCGAAGGGAATACAGTGTATGTCTACGATCCACAAGATCACAATAAACTACTAACAAGCTTTGAATTCCCCCGTCAACGGGTCGGAAAACGTCTTTGTATTGCGGATTTCTATGCCACTAAAGAATCAGGTCAAATTGATGTCTTACCGATGCAAATTGTAACAGCAGGTGAAATAGGAACCACCCATGCACAGAAGCTATTTGAAGCGGATAATTATCTTGACTACCACTATTACCATGGTGTGGCGATGCAGATGGCAGACGCTATAGCGGACTGGCTGCACGCTAGAATCCGTAAGGAGTTAGGATTTGGGGCGGAAGAACCCGATAATATAACCGATATAATGCGCCAACGCTATCGAGGATCTCGTTATAGTTTCGGTTATCCTGCTTGTCCTAATATGGCAGATCAATTCAAACAAATGGATTTACTCGATACCTCTCGCATCGATGTGTATATGAATGAAAGCGAGCATCTACTTCCGGAACAGTCTACCACGGCGTTTGTTGCTCATCATCCTGTAGCAAAATACTTTAATACTTAGTTAATTAGATAAATAAGCCTATGATGGTAGGTTAATTACAAACTTTTTTTGTCTCCCGTAGATACGGAAACTTGGTAGATAAATTTTCGATAATAATATATAGCGGTTTTCAGTTTAATGGAATACAAATTTATGTGATTTTATGTGATAAAATTTTGACTGGCAGTGATGCCCATCCCACTCATATTGTATTGAATTAAAGTGAAAACCGCTATAACATCAGAAATGATAATTGACAAAGACTTAATTTATGCAAAACAAAATTTTATCAGCTTACCTAATTTATTTAAATTACAAGCACAAAGAACGCCAGAGGCAATTGCGATCGTAGATCGGACAAATTCAATTACCTATCAAAAACTAGACCAGTTGACAGATAACTTAGCGGGTTACCTTCAAAAACAAGGAGTCACTTCAAATCAACCTGTTGGAGTTTTACTGGAAAAATCTCAAGACTATATTATTGCTTGTATCGCTATCCTAAAAGCTGGTGGGGCTTTTATGCCCCTAGAATTAAAATATCCTGATGCTTTGCTTGCCAAAATAGTGGCAGATGCTAAACCTAGTTTAATTATTAGCAAGAGCCAATATTACCAAAGATTAAGTAGTAAAAACCCTCTACAAATTTTACCTATAGATAGAGAAGATAACTGGAACTTTCCCCTAAACCCAGAACAAAAATTACCATCCATAGACCCTAAAAATATAGCCAATATTATCTACACATCGGGAAGTACAGGAGAACCAAAAGGCGTAATATTAACCCATCAGGCAATTGTTACTGGGGAATTGAGGCGAGAGCAAGTAAGTCTCAGTAAATCAGGATATCCTATAGCATATGTATTATTTCAATGGGAAATATATAGACCTTGGATTAAAGGTGCAACTATATATATTGTTCCTGATGAAATAATTTACGATCATGAGCAATTTTTAGATTTAATATTTCAAAATAAAATCAAGGAACTCACCATATCTCCTTCCTTAATACAAAGTATATTTAATACAATTGAAATCGAAACTATTACTGCAAAATTATCAGGCTTGGAAGTTTTTTGGGTAACCGGAGAAGCACTAACACAACAACTAAAATATCAATTGATAGATAGACTACCATCTGCTCGCTTATTCAATTATTATGGGATAAATGAATGTTTTACCGTTGCTATTGATAACCTGCGAGAAAGCGAAGATTTACCATCAGGATTCTGTGCTGTTGGGATTCCTTTTGAAGACGATGAAATAATTTTATTGGATGAGAATGGGCAGCAAGTTACTCCAGGGAAAGAAGGGGAGATGTATATTAAGAGTCCCTGCCTATTTCAAGCATATTTTAATAAACCAGAATTGACTGCTGAAAAGCTTGTTGACCTGAACGGCAATCGCTTTTTTAGAACAGGAGATTTAGCAGCTATTTTACCCAACGGCAAACTAGAAATTAGGGGTCGTTGTAATTATATGGTCAATCTGCGGGGATATAATGTATCTTTAGCTGGGATTGAAAACACCTTATTAGAACATCCTGAAATAAAAAGCTGTGTAGTTATTCTTCAAGGCAAAGAAGAAGCAGAAAAGAAACTGATCGCCTATTTCGTACCTCAGAAACAAAGCACTGAACCCCAGCAGATTAGGGAGTTAAAATTAAGGTTACGTCATCACTTACAAGACCATTTACCTCCTCATATGATTCCATCGGTGTTTGTGGTAATCGATAAAATTCCCATGACACCGATGGGTAAGTTGGATCGTCGCCAACTACCAAGTATAGACCATTCTCGCCCAGAATTGGCAGTACCTTTAGTCAAATCCCAATCCGATACAGAGAAACGTATTGCTCAGATTTGGCAAGAAGTACTTCAGTTAGAGGAAGTAGGAATTAATGATAATTTCTTTGATTTAGGTGGTAATTCTTTACTGCTGATCCGGGTTCACAAAAACCTGAGCAAAATCTTTGCAATTCATCTACCTGTAACAACACTGTTTGAACACCCAACCATCGCTACTCTAGCTCAACACTTGGAGCAAGATAAGGGAGGAAAAACAGCCGCTAAGCAGTACGAGAAAAGAAAGAAATCCATCGGGCATGGCTCCGATATAGCCATAGTGGGTATGTCTTGTAGGTTTCCTGGGGCAAACAATACCGATGCTTTCTGGAACAATTTACGAGATGGGGTAGAATCAATTTCCTTCTTTAGCGATCGCGAAATTGAGCTAGAAGATCCCAACTGGATCGAACACCCCAATTATGTTAAAGCCAGTCCTATCTTGCCAGATATTGACCTATTTGATGCTGAGTTCTTCGGCTACAGCGATAAAGAAGCTGAACTAATGGACCCCCAACATCGGCTTTTCCTGGAATGTGCTTGGGAAGCACTGGAAATTGCTGGTTATAATCCTGGAAATTATCCAGGTGCGGTGGGAGTTTATGGGGGTTCGAGTCCCAGCACCTATCTAATTAACAATATATCTCATAGCTTAGGATCTTCTCGGACAAGTCCTTTGCTTACCCATTGTCTATTTAGGGGCACTAAAGATGTCCATACCGACCTAGGCAATGGGGGAGATTACTTACCCATGCGGGTCTCCTACAAATTGAACCTAAAAGGGCCTAGTCTTAATGTTCAAACTGCCTGTTCCACCTCACTAGTTGCGGTTCACTTAGCTTGTCAGAGTTTACGCAGTGGTGAATCTGACTTAGCACTAGCTGGGGGGGTTTCGATCTTCGTTCCTCAAAAGACTGGTTATTTATACCAAGAAGGCATGATGTTGTCTCCCGATGGTCACTGTCGTGCTTTTGATGCTGAAGGTCAAGGAACTTTATTTGGTAGTGGAGTTGGCATAGTTGTATTGAAGCGATTAGAGGAAGCGATCGCTGATGGAGACCATGTATATGCCACCATCAAAGGGTCAGCAATTAATAATGATGGGGCGGTTAAAGTTAGCTACACAGCTCCTAGTATAGAAGGACAGATAGCAGCCATTTCCGAAGCACTGGCTATGGCTAACATAGATCCTAGGACGGTGAGTTATGTGGAAACCCATGGAACTGGGACACCCCTGGGAGATCCAATTGAGATTGCAGCACTGACAAAAGCGTTTCGACAAAGTACGAACAGCCAAGACAATAATTTTTGCGCGATTGGATCGGTTAAAACTAATATCGGGCATCTCGATGTCACAGCAGGGATAGCAGGTCTAATTAAAACAGTGCTGGCACTCCACAATAAAGCCATCCCGCCAAGCTTGCACTTTAAAGAACCCAATCCCAACATAGATTTCCCCAATAGTCCCTTTTACGTTAATACAGCCCTCACCCCATGGGAACCAAAGGTCACGCCTCTTCGTGCTGGAGTCAGTTCTTTCGGTATGGGCGGAACCAATGTCCATGTTGTTCTAGAGGAAGCCCCGAAACAAGTTGAAAGTGGATCCCCCCTAACCCCCCTTAATAAGGGGGGCATAAGCGAAGCATCCCATGGCTTCCCCCTTAATAAGGGGGACATAAACGAAGCATCCCATGGCCTTAATAAGGGGGGCATAAGCGAAGCATCCCATGGCGTCCCCCTTGCTAAGGGGGACGGGAGGGGGATCGACGGGGGTGATGCAAAAGTCAAAAGTGAACGTTCTCTGCATATTTTGACTCTATCAGGGCAAACAGAGCAGGCTGTGGCAGAGTCGGTACAGAATTATATAACTTATCTGGAGTCCGATCCAAAGGCAGAGATTGGTGATATCTGTTTTACTGCCAATGGTGGACGTCAGCATTTTAACCATCGTTTGGCTGTTATTGCTGGCTCCACTCAAGACCTTCTCGAGCAGTTGCAAAGGTTTGGAAAGCCTGTTGATATCAACGATAGTTCCGAACCCCCAACAATTCACTCCCTCAAAGCAGACTCTACCAAGCAGATTGCCTTTGTGTTTACCGGACAAGGTTCTCAGTATATTGGTATGGGTCGTCAACTCTACGAAACTCAGCCCACTTTCCGCAAAACTTTAGACGAATGCGATCGCATCCTCCGTTCCTACTTAGATATTCCCTTGTTAGAAGTTCTCTACCCGGATTTAGATAACAGGGAACAGGGAACAGAACCTGACTCACCCATTCACCAAACAAGCTATACCCAACCTGCCATCTTTGCCATTGAATATGCCCTGGCCGGGTTGTGGAAATCCTGGGGTATCGAACCCGATGTAGTAATGGGTCATAGCATTGGGGAGTATGTGGCGGCTTGTGTTGCTGGGGTTTTTAGCCTAGAAGACGGACTGAAACTAATTGCCCAACGGGGTAGGTTGATGCAATCCTTACCCCAAGACGGAGAAATGCTAGCGTTGTTAGCTTCAGTTGCAGAAGCAGCAGAAGCAATTAAACCCTATGGCCGGGATGTGTCTGTTGCTGCGATTAATGGACCCCAGAGTGTGGTAATTTCGGGAGAAAGAGCCGCGATTAACACCATTGAGCGCAATCTTGCCGCAAAGGGAGTCAAAACCAAGAAATTAACTGTTTCCCATGCTTTCCACTCTCCTTTGATGGAACCGATATTGGGAGAATTTGAGCAGGTGGTGGCACAGGTGCGGTTTAATCTACCACAGTTAAAACTAATCAGTAATGTTACCGGAGAACTAGCCACAGAAGAAATAACCACTAGCAAATATTGGTGCGATCATCTCCGGCAGCCTGTGCAATTTATGGCTAGTATGTCAACCATTGCACAGCAAGGGATAGATGTATTGGTAGAGATTGGAGCCAAACCAATTTTATTAGGAATGGGTCGTCAGTGTCTCCCAGAACATCAAGGGTTATGGTTACCTAGTCTGCGTCCTGGACAAGAAGATTGGCAACAAATATTAACCAGTTTGGCAGAACTATATTTGCATGGTGTGCCAGTCAATTGGCTCGGTTTTGACCAAGACTTTGCTCGTCATCGCATTCCCTTACCCACTTATCCTTTTCAACGGCAACGTTATTGGGTGAATCCAGAGGATAGTTTAATGGGAATAACTGCCCCTTCAACATCCTCTGGAGCGATTGGCGCGGTAGCCCCAGCGCTAAAAGCGATCGCACCAAAAGATATAGGTAAAAAGCCGGATATTGCTGACTGGTTTTATATTCCATCTTGGAAACGGTCTATTACCCCCGCTTATCAACCAGGTGAAAAGCTGCTTGAGTCTGACACTCTAGTATTTATCGATGAGTGCGGACTGGGAGAAAAACTCGCAGAAAAACTGGCAATACAGGGGAGTGACGTTGTAAGGGTGAGTCACGGTTCGGAGTTTGCTAAGCAAAGCGATCGCGTCTACACCATTAACCCGACCCAAGCTGATGACTACCATACCCTACTCCAAGAACTGAAACAACTGAATAAAAACCCCAGTAGCATTATTCATCTCTGGAGTGTCACCCCAAATAACCACACAGAATTAGGAATAGAATCTTTTGAAGCGTCTCAGGATTTGGGTTTATACAGCCTGATATTTCTTGCCCAAGCCCTTGACAAACTGAATTTGATCGATCCACTCCAACTTACAGTTGTATCAAACAACCTGCAGGAAGTGAGCGGAGAGGAAGTATTATCTCCAGAGAAAGCAACATTGCTGGGAGCCTGTAAAGTGATTGGACAAGAATATCCAAATATAAACTGTCGCAGTATTGATATTGTTCTTCCCCCATCCCAAAAGCAAAAGCAGGAAAAACTTCTAACCCAACTACTGGCAGAAATTACAGCACAGTCGGAAGATTTAACCATCGCTTACCGGGGTAAACATCGCTGGGTGCAAAAGTTTGAACCCATGGGATTAGAAACACCTGGAGCAGAGACATTACCTCTGACAGAAGAAGGGGTTTATCTGATTATCGGTGGACTAGGGGCGATTGGTCTGTCCCTAGGGTTACACTTGGCAAAAACTGTACGCGCCAAACTAATCTTAATAGGGCGTTCGCAGTTTCCTGCCAGGGATGATTGGTCTCAATGGCTAGCTACTCACAATGCAGAGGATCGGATTAGTCGCAAAATTCAGAAATTGCAGGCTATGGAGGCTATGGGAGCCGAGGTGATGGTACTCAGTGCTGATGTAGCCGATGGACAACAAATGGAGGCTGTAGTCGCACAAGCAGAGGCTCGCTTTGGTAACATCAATGGAGTCATCCACAGTGTTATGTTTACTGGAGACAAGGCATTGTGTTCCATCAAGGAAATAACTAAAACTGATATTTGGCAGCACTTTCAAGGAAAAGTACAGGGAACCATAGTTTTATCAAAGGTTTTGCACAACAAAAACCTTGACTTTTGTATCTTAATGTCCTCCATCGCATCAGTGCTAGGAGGTTTGGGGGACGTTGCTTACTCAGCAGCCAATTTGTTTATGGATGTTTTCGTTCACCAGCAGAACCGAAGTAATTCCGTTCCTTGGCTGAGTGTGAACTGGGAGACTTGGGAATTCGAGAAACAAGATCAAAATTATGAGATTGCAGCAGGGCTGGCTGAATTTGCCATAACTCCAGAAGAGGGTATCCAAGCCTTTGAAAGGGTTTTATCCACTCAAGAACTCAATCAAATTCTTGTTTCCAGTGGAGATATACAAGCTCGCATCGATCGATGGGTCAAGCTTAAATCTGTAAAACAACAAAATAATTCCCACAATCAAGTATCATATACACCAGTTACCTTCCGTAAGCAACTAGAAACAGTTCCTGTGGGAGAGCGTCAGGGATTATTGCTTACTCACGTCCGGGCGCAGGTAGCCAAGGTACTGGGAATTTCTCCTGAGCGAATAACATTAGAGCAAAAACTCATAGACTTAGGATTAGATTCTTTGATGTCTATTGAGTTGAGAAATGCTCTCCAATTGAGTCTGGGTTTTTCTGTGCCTTCTACTTTACTCTTTGACTATCCTACACCGGAAGCCTTGACTAGTTATTTGGCTCAAGAAGTTGCTCACTTGGAGGACTCAAAAAGTTTAAGCAATGGCTCAATTCAACAAGGTATAGTTGAGGATGACTCTTACCACTCTACCTTAGTATCGATTCAGCCAAATGGCTCTAAACCTCCTCTGTTCTTTGTCCCCGGAGTCTTGGGAAATGTTTTCGATATCTATCCCTTGGCACAACACCTAGATTCAGAGCAACCTTTATACGGCTTGCGAGCCCTTGGTTTAGATGAGAGGGAAAAGCCATTAACCCGGATGGAAGACATAGCAGCCCATCACATCCAAGCCTTACAAGCCGTTCAGCCTGAAGGGCCATACTTTCTGGGCGGTCATTCAGCAGGAGGAAAGGTGGTTTTTGAGATGGCTCAACAGTTAAAAAATCAGGGACAGGAGGTGGCTTTACTTGCCATTATGGATGGTTTAGGGACAAATCTGCAAAAATATCAAGATTTTGCTGAGTGGGACAATAGCAAACTGATCGACGATCTAAGCAGTTTCTATCAAGGTTCTTTGGGAGAAGCGGTCAAAGTTGATCCTGAAACACTTCAATCTATTGGAGAAGACCGCAAGTTAGATTACCTTCTGGAAAGATTGACCATAGCTGGTTTGAATTTAAGCCAAGGTGAACTAAAACGCATTTTTAAAGTTTACAAAGCTAGTATTCAAGCTGATGTTGACTATATTCCACAGGAGAGTTACCCAACTTCAATTACTTTCTTCCGAGCTATGGAAACAGAAGTCTTTGAAGCTACCCTCGGTGAAACAACAATACTGGAAGACCCAACTTGGGGGTGGGGTGAGATTTCTGCTCAACCTGTGACAATTCACAAGATTCCAGGTAACCATTTCACGATGATGCGAGAACCAAATGTTGGAGTTCTAGCCCAAACCCTTAGGACTTGTCTGGAAAGCTACCCACGGGCGGTGCATCACCCCCTATGAATGGAAGAGCCCAATTTCTTTTCCTTTTCCGAAGCTCCCTGCTCCCTACTCCCTGTTCCCTGTTCCCTTGTGTTTTATAAAATTACCAACAAATAGAAAAACCATGAAAAAAATATTAGCTTTATGGGCAACCCTTCGCTCAACCTCCACCGCCTTTGAAACAATGATGCTCCAAAGAGGAGATTTTCTTATTGTTCACGAACCTTTTGGCTTATCTTACTACAATTCTCCAGAGCGTCGCGATAGTAATCGTTATCCAGATCTAGAACTCAATCCTGAATATAATTACCAAACAACCTGGCAAAGGCTAAAACAACAGGCAGATTCCCAGGCGGTTTTTATCAAGGATATGGCTTATTATATGTTCCACGTAGCCGATCGAGAATTTTTGTCTATATTTGAAAATACTTTTATAGTGCGTCATCCCGCTAAAATGCTGCCATCACTTTACGACAAGTGGCCTGATTTTACTTTAGAAGAAACCGGTTATGCTGAACTCTACAAACTCTTTGAAATGGCTAAAGAATTCAGTGGAAAAATTCCAGTAGTAATTGATTCCGATGATCTGGTGCAAAAGCCCGAAGCAACAGTTAAAGCTTACTGCGATGCTGTTGGTATACCGTTCATTAGACAAGCCCTACAATGGGAACCGAAATCCCGTCCCGAACTTACTAATTGGGACGGGGGAACTTGGATCGCTAACGCAATGTCTAGTAGTTGCTTCAAGGAACAAAAGAAAGATAATTATGTGGCAGTGGAAGATAATGAGCACTTACAAAATGCTTATAATTTTTGTTTGCCTTATTACGAAAAGCTTTACGAACATAAGCTTATTATCGATTAAATTTGATGGTAAAGTTAATCAACATATTATCAATTAAGTCCATGGTAAACAAAAATTTTGTCACAATTGATGGTAAATGCTTTCACTACATGTGGTTGCGGGATAACTGCCTATGTCCAGAATGTCGCGATTCTAATTCATTTCAGAAAATCTATGACATTAGTGAAGCTCAATCTCCCCCAGAACCTTTATCTATAGTGGAAAATAACGATAAATTAACTATTACTTGGAAAGAAGAACCTATTCACCAAAGTGAATTTTCTATTTCTTGGTTAATGGCTCATGCTAATGAATTGGAAATTCCATTAGAATCTTCAAGAAAGATTACTTTATGGAATAAAGCTGAGTTACGAAAAGAGGGAATACTAAGACATGACCTTCACAATTGTGATTCTGATATGTGGATGAATCAGCTTTTTAACTTGGGTTTTACAATACTAGAAAACATCAAATCTACAAAGGAATTAGAGTCTTTTCTTTACTCTATTGGACCGATTCATGAAACCTACTATGGAAAATTAATTGCAGTCAAGCCAATCAAGGGTAATGAAGCGGTAGATTTAGCTTTTTCATCTGTGGGTCATCCTTTGTTACCTCATGTGGATTTAACTTACCTCAATGTAGGGCGAGTAGTAATGTTTCTTTATTGTGAAGAAAACAATGTTTCTGGTGGCGAGTCAATAGTTGTAGATGGCTATCGTGTAGCTAGAGATTTTCGCCAAAACCATCCTGAATACTTTAATATCTTAGCTGAAACCCCAGTGCATTTTAAACAATTTGATTCATTGCGTCAATATTATTTATCTAATAAAACTCCCATATTAAAACTCAATCAAAAAGGTGAAGTCAGTGAAGTTTACTTCAGTCACAAAAACTTCAAGCCAAATTTAATATTCGACAAAGTAGAATCTTTTTATGAAGCTTATAAAACTTTTTTTAAGTATTTAAAAAGCCCTGATTATCAATATTGCTTTCGCCTCAAACCAGGAGATTGTTTGATGGTACAGAACTTCAGAATATTGCATGGAAGGAAAGCCTATGATACTAATTATGGCTTTAGACATCTTGAAGGAGGATTCTTAGATTGGGAGTACTTTAAAGCAAGACAAAATTTTAGAGACTTCAAAAAGTCGCATCTAAAAAATATATAGAAAAATAGGGTTGAAAGTACTGATTCAGCTAACATTTAATTCAGAGGGTGATTTAGAACATGGATTATCAAAAGGTAATAACTGATGCAAAACATATTCAGGAACTGAACAAACCCGATCGCTTTGTCAAGATTTCTGCCAGAGAAGATAGATGCGATTTACCATTTGCAACTTGGAAAACACTCTTAAATAACACTTATTTACAGACTTGGAAAGGAATAATTCTGAACAAAGGTGTCACCGAAATTGGAATTTATCCTATGCTTTTATGGGAACTTAAACCCCAAACCATAATTGAAATTGGTGCTTTAAATGGTGGTAGTGCTGTTTGGCTAGCAGATAATTTAGAACTTTTTGGAATTAAAGGTTCAGTTTATTCTATCGATATCGATTTATCTCTTCTGGATAAAAAAGCTAGGGACAATCTCAAAGTCAATTTTATTGAAGGAGATTGTAATAATTTGAGTACTGTTTTACCAAAAACAATGCTCGAGCGACTTCCTCATCCTTGGTTAGTTATAGAAGATGCCCATGTTAATGTTCTGGGAGTAGTGGAGTATTTTCACGAGAATGGTCTCACAACTGGAGATTATTTAATTGTAGAAGATACTAATAAGTTGATCTGGAATTCAGGCAACGAAAATTGGGACGATAAAGAAGAATATGAAAAAGGAAGGCAAAAAATGTCTAACTTAAGGGGTTGGTTGTTTAACCATGAAGATGAGTATTTGATTGATACCTACTATCAAGATGTGTACGGTTACAATGGCTCGAAAAATTGGAATTCTATTCTCAAAAAAGTCTAAATTACGGCATTTATAAATTACGGCATTGGTGACAAGTTAATGCTTCTTTAAAAAACCTGCTAAGATAGATGAAATTTCTAATTAAAGCTGTACGTTTGCCAATAAATCCAATTATTAAGCAGGGAATGCCAGGATTAGAAGGCGATCTTGGTACTAACATTAATGGTCCATCCCTGATTCGCGTTCCTGACTGGATTGAAAATCCCCTAGGACGCTATTATCTTTATTTTGCTCATCACTTGGGTAAATATATTCGTCTTGCCTATGCCGACTCTCTAGAAGGAGAATGGAAGATCTATGATCAGGGAACCCTAAACTTGAATGAAACAGCTTGCTTGGATCATATTGCTTCTCCAGATGTCCATGTTGACAATGAAGCCAAAGAAATACGGATGTACTTTCATGGCGACTATCAAGGGAGAGATAAGTATGATCAGATAACAATGGTGGCAAAATCTGAAGATGGTCTGCATTTTACTGCTTTGCCAGAGATACTTGGACCATACTATTTTCGAGTTTTCCAGCACAATGAATTCCACTATGCTATTGCCAACAACTGGTATGGTACAGTGATGAACAACCGTCCCATAGCTGGAATTTTACTGCGGTCGAAAGATGGTGTGACGGCGTTTGAGCCAGGACAAGATTTTATACTTAACCTACGACACGGTGCTGTATTGGTAAAAGGTGACAGGTTGCTCCTCTTTTATTCCAAATATGGCGATGCTCCCGAACGTATTTTAATGAGCTACGTGGATTTAACCAAGGATTGGGACAAGTGGATTCTTTCAGAACCAGTGACAGTTATGGAACCAGAAATGGATTATGAAGGAGTTGCTTTGCCTATTGTTTCTTCGGAGGTTGGTATTGCAGAAGAACCGGTGCGAGAACTGCACGACCCAGCTATCTACACCGAGGGAGAAAAGCTGTACTTACTCTATTCAGTAGCAGGGGAACAAGGTATTGCGATCGCTGAACTAAAATTTTGCTATTAATGGGACAGAGGATGGCATCGCTGGGGAACTCCTAGAAGCAGGGATTCCCAAAGAGCTTATTGTTCTAGGCTTTAAATCACCCGGAGTGAGGAAGCACACAGGGTTTGCAGTTGCCTAAAGTCACCCTGAATTCCATACGGTTTTGGTACAATTCCTTAACTATCGCTTTGCCCTCAAAGCCGAAGATCCAGAGAGACTCTTGTATTTAGCTATTCCTCTTGAAATTCACGAGACCTTCTTTGCCCGTCGCTTCGTTCAAATGATTACCCAAGAGTATCAACTGAAATTGATTGTATTCGAGCCAACTAAGTAGGAAATTGTTCAATGGCAAACCTAGAGTAATATCGGCAACTCGTCAAAGAAATTATAACCGAATATAGTAGCCACAAACCCGCTTATGGTGAAGTAGAAGTGGAATTAATCTTTGATACCGAAAGAGACCGCTACCAGCTTGTCCATGCCGGATGGAGTAATCATCGCCGTATTTATGGTTCCACAATCCACATTGACCTTAAAGATAATAAGATTTGTATTCAAAATGATGGTACAGAAGTTGGGATTGCTAACGTCTTAGTTGAACGCGGTATCCCTCACCAAGATATTGTTCTGGCCTATCATGCCCCTTACCTCAGGAAATTTACTGACTTCGCAGTAGGATAAGAAATAATAACTGAGCTTTTTAAATTGTCCATACCAAGAATAACCAGGAGGTTTTGATGGTAACTGCTTTAAGCACTCCCGATGCAACCTTAGCAGCAATTGAAGCCGCCTTACCCATTGACCCTCAGCCCTATACTATTGGCGATCGCGCCACGGGTTTGATCGTTGTGGATGTGGTCAATGGCTTTTGCACTGTTGGTTTTGGTCCTTTGGCTCCAACAGAACCAAATCAACAAATAGCCACCATGGTATCAGAAAGCGATCGCCTAGCCAAAGCTTTCACAGCCAAAGGTTGGCCAGTCTTAGCTTTCCTAGATACCCACGAACCAGGCAAACCAGAACCTCCCTATCCTCCTCATTGCGAGAAAGGGTCTGGGGAAGAAAAGCTGGTTCCTGAACTGGAATGGCTAGAAACTCATCCCCACACCACCTTAATTAAAAAAGACTGCATCAATGGTTTTATTGGTTCCATTGATGTAGATAGTGGCAACAATAGTTTAATTCGCTGGATAAACCAGCACAAGCTAGAAGCCTTAGTAGTTGTGGGCATCTGCACAGATATTTGTGTAATGGACTTCGTGGTTACGATGCTATCAGCACGCAATCATGATATGGTACCAACGTTAAAAGATATTGCCGTCTATACCGAAGGTTGTTCCACCTTCGACCTCTCGGCAGAGATGGCAGCCCAGCAGGGTTTGCCAAAGACGGCAATTCATCCCCAGGAAATCGCTCATCATGTTGGTTTATACACCATGGCAGAGCGTGGAGCGTTCATTGCTTCTACAATTTTGATGTGACCAATTCCAGGCATTGCTGAATCAAGGAATTAATATGAGTGGGGTGGGCATCCTGACCGCCGGAAAATATATTGAAACTGGCAAGATGCCAGTTTCACGCCAGATGCCCATTACACAGCAAGATGCCCATTACATAGCAAAAGCCTATTACATAGCAAAAGCCCATTAAACCTCACTCTTAAAATCATTCCATTATTAAGCAACGCCCAATCTCAATTTAAAAACCAAGTAAAATTTACCTTTTTAATAAAAAAAATGAAATCTCGACTAACAATTGTCACAGGTGCAAGCGGCGCTCTGGGTAACAGTTTTGTTCAACACTTTATACAGCAAGAAAATACCACTTGCGTAGCCATTTCTAGATCCCCTATGGAAACGGATGCCCTGCATTGTCAATTCGATCTTCTCGATAGCCAAGCCGCAGAGCAAGCCATCACTAATCTCGAGCTTTCGGAAGTTTCTGATGTGATCCTTATCCATGGCGTAGGCAAATTCAAATATGAAATCGAGACAGAAACCACCGAGGCAGACTGTGATGAAAAGGGAATTGATGATGAAATATTATCATCAAACTACCATACCTTTGTCAACGTAGCCCAGCCACTTGTCGAAAAACTTAACCAAGAGCATAAATGCAATCGCCAGACGACCCTTGCTCTTTGTGGTTTCGGTTCTGTTACGGATAAATATAAGATCCCTTTCTGGCGCTCTTATACTTACGCCAAAGATACCTTACGGAGCTATATCCAAGACCTAGCTAAGTCAGAAGACTGGCAAGGACTAATCAGGGGACGGTTTATCAATGTGAGTACTACAGACACAGGTAATGAAAACAAATTGCGACCCAATGCAACAGCTGAAGAGAAAAAATATTGGCTCAAGCCAGAAAAAATCGTCAAGCAATCTCTAGAATCTCTGGAGTCCTTGCAGCCTCTGTGGCAGGAAATAGATGTCTATGAACCCATGCCAGGATTCGAGCCAGACGACTATTACAGCAATTACGATAAAATTCAAGAAAAATGGCAACGACAGATGGGAGTGCCATCTTCATTAACTTAACTGCTTTTTTGCTAAACTTTTAACTGAGTAGTATTTCCTTATCCTTTTTTGGCAATAAGATAGGAAATACTCCTGGATCTAGGAAGTATAAATAGTAGTCTAATTGCTGCATAGGAAATTAAATTGGTTAAGAGTTATGGCAATATTACCTCCCCCAATAGTGTTAGACTCTCTACTGCATCAATGGCTCAAAGAAGATATTGGTAGAGGCGATCGCACCACCCAAGCTTTGTTCGCTCAAGAAGTTAGTTCTGGAAACGGACAATGGATCGCTAAGCAAGCAGGTACAATTGCGGGACTGACAATTGCAGCGCGGGTGTTCTATTTATTAAATGAAAAGGTCAGCTTTATCCCCCTAGTAGCAGAGGGAGAAAGTTGTCAGCCAAGCCAAGCCATTGCTCGTTTTCACGGACCATTTGATGCTTTGTTAATGGGAGAGAGAGTAGCTTTAAATCTAACTATGAGTCTGAGTGGCATTGCTACCCTAACCCGTCAGTATGCCGAAAAAATTGCTGATTTGCCTGCTCAGTTGGTGGATACTCGCAAAACTACTCCAGGCTTAAGACTCTTGGAAAAATATGCAACTCAAGTGGGAGGAGCTATTAACCATCGCATGGGCTTGGATGATGCGGTGATGATTAAGGATAATCATATTCAAGCGGCTGGGGGAATTGGGGAAGCGATCGCTCGAATTCGTAAGACTATTCCCTATCCTATGACCATTGAAGTAGAGACAACAACTCTCGCGGAAGTAGAAGAGGCTATCGCCCACAATGCTGATATTATCATGTTGGATAATATGCCAGTTGAGCAGATGGAGGTAGCAGTTAAGCTAATTCGCGTACGCAACAACAACATTAAAATTGAGGCATCGGGTAATGTTACCTTAAAGACGATTCGTGCAGTGGCAGAAACAGGAGTAGATTACATCTCCAGCAGTGCTCCCATTACTCGCTCTAGTTGGTTGGATTTGAGTATGAGATTAGGGAGTTTAGATCAACAGTAGTATCGCCATTTATCTCAAAGAGTATACCAAGTATACCCTGGGATATATTTTGAATAAAGTTCGAGCTTATTACTGTACTATTAACGAGGATGACTTGAGCGAGCAGCCATGACAGAGTTAATGAATGCTGTTATTCTTACCGGATTTGGAGGGCCAGAAAAACTGGTCTATACCCAAGTCCCTAAACCAGTACCGAAACAGGGAGAAGTGTTAATTAAAGTAGGAGCTTGTTCTGTTAATAATACAGATATAAATACTCGTACTGGCTGGTATGCTGCGGAGGATAATTTTCAAGATATTCTGCAAGATACCAAACACAATGACCCGAATCACTCCTCTTGCTGGGCGCAAAGTGGTATAGAATTCCCTCGGATTCAAGGTGCTGACATTGTTGGTCAAGTTGTGGAAATGGGTTCCGATGTAGAACCGCAACTCCTTCATCAACGAGTTATGGTTGACAGTTGGATTCGTGATGAAACTTTAGATGACTATCAATATGTTGGCAGTGAATTAGATGGGGGATTTGCCGAATATGCCCTCATTCCAGGGACCAATGTTTATCCCATTAAGTCTCCACTTTCCGATCTTGAACTCGCTACCTTTCCCTGTTCCTATTCCACAGCAGAAAATATGGTAACTAAGGGAAGAATTTCAGCAGCAGACACAGTATTGATTATGGGGGCTTCCGGTGGTGTAGGCAGTGCTTTGATTCAATTAAGCAAAATTAGAGGAGCCAAAGTTATTGCCATTGTTGGCGCTAATAAAGAGCATTTTGCAGAGGAGTTAGGTGCTGATTATGTCTATCGACGAGATGAGCAATTAGCCTCTAATTTAGAGCAACATCTAATTACTGTTGCTCTAGATGTGGTGGGAGGAGATTATTTTAATTTGATGATTAAAGCGCTTAAACCCAGAGGAAGATATGTTTCTTGTGGTGCAATTGGAAATCCCATGGTTACTCTAGATTTGCGGGATTTGATTTACAAGGATTTAGAGATGATTGGAGCAACGCGGCTTGAACCTGATGTGTTCCAGCAATTGGTTGGATATCTTGAAGAAGGTCTTTTAAAACCTTTGATTGCTAAAGTTTTTAAACTTTCGGCAATTAAGGATGCTCAGCAATTTTTTCAGACTAAAACCTTTTTTGGAAAAGTGGTTATAACCCCTGAGTAAATAACTCATTCTATAGTTAACATAAAAAAGAGGTAAATTTAGAGCATTAAATGAATATCACTTTAAAACTTTTAGATTGCACTCGCTCCAAACACAACCTTACATTACTTTATCAATATGACGAAATAACTTTTACAACTACTCTCTGGTATTCAACAGTTGACTTTCATCAGCTTGAGTCTGAGTATAGTCAGGAATACATGGAAAAAATTTATTTCCATATTTTGTTATTTCATGGTTTAAAAATATTAAGTTTAAAACCGACTCATCTGGATTTAGGAAAATATGGCAAATATTGGACAAATAATCTACAAAAACTATGGGAAGTAAGTGTTGAACAATGTTTAGGGCAGTGGCGGTATGAAACGGGTAATTTAGATTATCAAGGAGCCGAAATTATTCATCAAGATGTTACCACCATGAAAAGAGAAGCGGTAACTCTAGTTCCAGGAAGCACTCCCTTGCTTCTTTGTAATGGTGGTGGTAAAGATAGTCTACTAATGGCACGTTTGTTGGACGATAATAGTGTTCCTTTTGATAGTTTCAGTATTAACCTACACACCCATGCTAATCCTGAAGAGTTGTTTGAAATGCACGAACAACATCTTTACAAACTCCAAAATCCGCCACCCAAGATTCATCGTCAGTATATTATCGAGTCATTCCTCAATTCTCCAGCAGCTAAACTTCATGGGGTAGAAGGTGTACAGGTTTCTGAAATTAGAAACTATGAAGACTTGCCCCTCGCTTATGGTATATTTGGTATTCTTCCCATAATCCTTCAGGAGAAATATACCCAACTTTGTTATGGAAATGAAAAAAGTGCTGACAGCGAACAGGTTAAGGTAGATAATCAGGTGATTAATCACGCCTGGTGTAAAAGCACCGAATGTGAAATTTTTTATGAAGAATATATTCAACAAGAATTTATCAGTAATCTGACAATTTTTAGTTTACTCAAACCCATGTCAGATCCCTTAGTTTATCGGTTCTTATCTCAAAAATTTAGAGAAGAAGATCTCAAATTAGTTTATTCATGTAACACCAATCCTCCTTGGTGTAAATCCTGCCCTAAATGTGCTTACGTTTATTTATCTTATATGGCTTATGTTACTCCAGAGCAGGCAAATGAAGTTCAACACCTCTTAGGCAAGGAAAATCTTTTTGATCGCCCAGATTTACAGCTTTATTATCGTCAGTTGATGGGGCTAGAAGCTCATAATGCTTTTGAATGTGTGGGCGAAATCGAAGAAACGAAAATTGCTTTAGAAAAATGTGTTGAACGGGGATTTACTGGAGAGGCGATTAACTGCTATTCTAAAAAAGCCCGTCTAGATAGGAGCGAATATCAAAAGTTGTGGATACAATACCACCAACTGGATTTATCCTATCAGCGTCTGCCGCCAAAACTGATGGAAATCTTGCTAGAGGAATGTCAGAAATTGGAGAATAAATAAAATTTTATACTGGTTGTAAATATTACACACCATTGCAACAACAAATAATCAGGAGGTCTTGATGACAAGCAATGTAATCACAAAAGAGAGCTTTTTAACAGTTGCAGGTAAACGCTTCCACTACATTTGGTTGCGGGATAATTGCTTATGTCCCCAGTGCAGCCATCCAACTTCTTTTCAGAAGCTCTATGAGATTAGTGGCACCTCAACCCCAGAACCCTTATCTTGGGAAGAAAAAGATGGGGAACTGAGGATTACCTGGAAAGAAGATCCGGCTCATGTCAGTATATTCCCAATCTCTTGGTTGCTCGCTCATGCCTATGATGACGAATCAGAAGCAGGTAGTGCCAATCAACAGCCGGAATCAGATCCTCACAACCAGGAAATTCTGTGGGATAAAGCTTGGATAGAGGCAAACATATCCGGGTTGCAGGAAGCCCTTTCATCCGATCCTGAGTTGTGGCTCAATCAACTCCTTACCGTAGGATTCACCGTACTGCATAACATAGAATTTAAGGATTTGCAGCCAATGCTCGAATCCATTGGACCCATCTACAAAAGTGACTATGGATTGTTCGCACCATCAAAGACCACAAAGGAAGGAAAGGACTTAGCAGAGACTGGTAATGGGATGAGCTTGCATACTGACTATACCTATTGGCACACTCCCCCTCTCCTGTCGTGCTTGTATTGTGTGGAAAATGATGCTTCTGGTGGGGAATCACTTATAACAGACGGTTTTCGAGTCGTGGATGACTTTCGTCAGCAACATCCAGACCATTTTCAGCTTTTGACTCAAACTCCCATTCAGTTTAAACAGGTTTACACAGAATGGCAATACTTTTACTCTAGGACTCAGCCTATCCTAGAATTGGATGACTCCGGAAAGGTCACGAGAATCAACTTTGCCAATTCTCACAGCTACAGTTGGAAACTACCATTTGACCAGATGGAGGCATTTTATGCAGCCTACACAACCTTCTTTCTCTATCTAAAAAATCCCGTTTACCAATACTGCTTTCGTCTCCAACCGGGAGATCTTCTGCTGATGAATGACTCCAGGATTATGCATGGACGGAAAGCTTTTGCAGGTAATCGACATCTGGAAATCGCCTGTATTTCTTGGGACTTTTTGGAGGCAAGGCAGCGCTTTCATCAATATAAACATCTCTATGTAGATCGGTAAATCCTCCCATCTGAGAGATTTTAATAAGAGATTTTAATAAAATGAATTTACGAAGCGCTACAGTAGTGGTATTGACAAACTGAATATTATTACCAAACCGCTCACCATTCATAATATCCTTGATCAACAGTTCCACAGTACCACCAGAGTCAGCAGGACGAGAATAAGGAGCTAGGAAGTAGTGCGTAGGGTGCGTTAGGGGCGGACTAGCCCTTATTTTTCGCCTAGTAGTCAGCGTTGCGATAGTCCGCCCCGTAACGCACCACCAAAAGGCTCGCCCTCATTTTCTCGGTAGCCAGTGTTGGGACAGTCCGTCTGAAAAGAGCAGAAACGGGCAAGATCCCCATTCCACCAAGATCCCCATTCCACCAAGATCCCCATTCCACCAAGATCCCCATTCCACCCACCGGGTCAAACAGCTTTAATCAGATGCACCCTTAGCTTCTCTGTTACCCCCTAAGTTTAAGTATAAATCACCATGCCCTCACCATTCCCTGGAATGAATCCCTATTTAGAAAATTCAGCCTATTGGTCAAGCGTACATCATTGGCTAATTACGGAAATTGCTCGCTTATTAAACCAACAGTTAGCCCCTAAATATGTAGTTGCGGTAGAAGTGCGAATCTACGAAACTAGTGGAGAAAAGTCCACGCTTATTGGTATTCCTGATAATGTCATTGCTAAAAGCTCTGAAAATACGATCAGATATCCCGAGTCTAATGTAGCTGTTGCAGTCCCTCCTACCGAACCTTTAACCATAGAACTTGCTCTCACAGAAACTATTAAGCAAGGATATTTAGAAGTTAGGAGAGTTGGTACAGGAAAAGTGGTTACGGCTATTGAAATTATTTCTCCTATCAATAAAAATGTAGGAGAAGGTCGGATAAAATATGAAAAAAAACGTCAGCTTATTTTAAGTAGTAAAACAAATTTTGTAGAAATAGATTTACTACGTCAAGGGAATTCACTGATTAATTTAAATCAGAATATCGAGCGTGACTATCACATTTTAGTTAGTCCTAGTCATCAACGCCCTCAAGCCTATCTATATGCTTTTAACATTCAAGATGTGATTCCTGTTTTTCCTTTACCTCTATCTCCAGAAGATCCAGAAATAATTCTAGATTTACAAATGATTTTACATCAAGTTTATGACCAAGGACGCTATGATTTAATGATTGACTACAAACAAAAAATTATTCCTGCTTTATCAAAAGCTGATGCAATTTGGGTAGAAAATATTTTAAAAAACAAGGATTAAATTAAATTAGCTATTGTAAAAATTGACATCATAACTAGACTCGTTAAAATCAAAAAAAATCACCAGGTTTTTTGGTAAGAGTTATGGCAATATTACCTCCCCCAATAGGGTTAGACTCTCTACTGCATCAATGGCTCAAAGAAGATATTGGTAGAGGCGATCGCACCACCCAAGCTTTGTTCACTCAAGAAGCTAGTTCTGGAAACGGACAATGGATCGCTAAGGAAGCAGGTACAATTGCGGGACTGCCAATTGCAGCGCGGGTGTTCTATTTATTAAATGAACAGGTCAGCTTTATCCCCCTAGTAGCAGAGGGAGAAAGTTGTCAGCCAAGCCAAGCCATTGCTCGTTTTCACGGACCATTTGATGCTTTGTTGATGGGAGAGAGGGTAGCTTTAAATCTAACTATGAGTCTGAGTGGCATTGCTACCCTAACTCGTCAGTATGCCGAAAAAATTGCTGATTTGCCTGCTCAGTTGGTGGATACTCGCAAAACTAAGTAGGTGGGCATAAATAAACGTTAAAACTCAAAATAGGAAAATGAAGCTGAAAGCCTTTATTAAAGGGGTTTTCAGCATTTTGAATTTCAATCGCTATTTTACGGATAATTAAGCCCACCTACTTACTCCAGGCTTAAGACTATTGGAAAAATATGCAACTCAAGTGGGAGGAGCCATTAACCATCGCATGGGCTTGGATAATGGGGTGATGATTAAGGATAATCATATTCAAGCGGCTGGGGGAATTGGGGAAGCGATCGCTCGAATTCGTAAGACTATTCCCTATCCTATGACCATTGAAGTAGAGACAACAACCCTCCCGGAAGTAGAAGAGGCGATCGCCCACAATGCTGATATTATCATGTTGGATAATATGCCAGTTGAGCAGATGGAGGTAGCAGTTAAGCTAATTCGCGTACGCAACAACAACTTAAAATTGAGGCATCGGGTAATGTCACCTTAAAGACGATTCGTGCAGTGGCCGAAACAGGAGTAGATTACATCTCCAGCAGTGCTCCGATTACTCGCTCTAGTTGGTTGGATTTGAGTATGAGATTAGGGAGTTGGGATAAACAATAAATAAATTGAAACGGGCAAGATGCCCGTTCCACACAAGATGCCCGTTCCACACAGGGGATCTGGGAACAGGGAACGGGAAATAACCAATTTAAATACACATGAGCTTACCAATTTTCAAGAATATTCCTACAGATTAATAATTTCCCTATCTCCCTATCTCCCTATCTTCCCATCTCCCCATCTCCCCATCATCATCGCTAGCAAACATAAATGAAATTAGTATAAGGGTTAAGGGATTGGCACAAATTCATACTCCAAGCTAGAACTATTACTTGGTTCAATTGTCACCAAGTTGACCGGTTGATAGCGATCGCCTGATGGAAAAAAACGAATCGGAGCAGCAGCACCTCTAGCAAAAAAGTTCGGTGCTGAAAGTTCCTGTTGAACTCCGGTGCGACTAGGATTACGTCTAATCGCCGCACTTAAGGCTTGCACAGCATCATAAGCCATGGCTGTGCGCCAGTTAACATCAATACCCCAAAGCTGATCAGCGGTTTTGGGAAATTCCGAGCGAGGGTTGGCTAGGGGATGCCAGGGTAATGCTACTACCATCCCTTCAGCATCTTTACCTGCTACTGTCAATGTCTTGCTATTGTAAACTTGATTTCCCGCCAAAATCACTAATTGTTGACCTAAACTATTGCGGTGTTTGCTATTGAGCTGAACCACATTTAGTACCTGATGTTGGGTGCTAGAATCAGCACCTAACATCAGCGCTTGAGCACCACGATTAATCGCTTGTTTAAAGCTTTTAGCAGCACTAAAATTTTTCTCAGACACGTCAAACTCACTAACTACTCGTCCTCCTTCTAAGAAGACAGCGGTTACAAACTCTGACTTAAGAGACTGACTAGACTCACTTTGAGAATTGTAGAAAACAGCAACATTATGCTGTTTTAGGTCTTGCAGCATGTGTTTAGCTAATGCTCTAGCTGCCAGGAGATCATTCGCTACACTGCGAAAAACAAAGTCGCTAATTCCTGATAGCTTTACTGAAGTGCTAATGGGAGAAATTGTTACTAATTTTCCGGATTCATAGCTATCTGCTGTGGCTTGGGTCACCTTGCTGTTGAAATTACCAACAACTGCCAAAATCTCTGGCTTACTAACCAACTTTGATGCTAATTTTTTGGCTACCTCTGGATTATTATCATCATTAGCGATGAGGACTTTGATAGGAATACCTTTAATTCCACCAGCTTGATTGATTTCCTGTTGAGCTTGAGCCACACCCCGAAGTATATCTTTGGCAGTATTTATGTCATCACTAATGGACACAACAGCAGCAATGGTGTAAGAGGGTTTGTCCCCAATACGAGCATTATTAAGGTAGATGAGAGCTTCTGGATCATCACGGTGGAGGTCTAAGGATTCGGTGAATTTAACCACTGCCTCGTCGTAATTACCAGCAGTAACCGCTTCTACTCCTAGCTGTTTTTCCAGTGTTGTTGAATCAGAAAATAAAATATGGTCTCCCCGACTAAGGTAATTTGGTATGGTTGCTTTCTCTGAAGATGTATTTTTCGATACCAGGATAGATAAGGGAGATGTGGTCACTTTAAACCACCACAGACACCCAGATACCAAAGCTAAGGAGATCATCAATGATAGCCCAAGAAGCTTAGTTTCGTTGTTCTGATACATACGCTATTGCTAATTTTTATACAGGCCAACCCTGTTGATTACCCGGAATACTGCTTAATACTAATTTGTTTTGTAATCTTTCAAGGTAATTGATGAGTGGAATGGTTGACGGTTGACGGTTGACGGTTGAGGGTCAACGAAAAACCATCAACGGAGGTTGAAATAGTGACCCTGTAGAATACAACTAAATACAACTAAATACAACTAAATACAACTAGTTAACAAAAGCCCTTGTTGGATACTCCTGGTTAAGTAAATAACTTATGGAAATAACTTATGGAAATAACTTATGGAAATAACTTATGGTACAAGATTTGACCACTGATTAGGTGACAAAATGGCAAAAATATTGATCAGTCCTGAGTTCTTAGTTCTGATGCATGCTGATGGGTGAGTCCTTAGTTGTTAGTCAACTCGACTGTTGGCATTGCTGAATAGGGTTTGGGTACTCAAATCGAGTTAGGTCAGTTACCGATTACCGATTACCGATTACCGATTACCGATTACCGATTACCGATTACCGATTACCGATTACTGATTACCTATTACCCTCAATCATTCCAGAATTGGGCAACGCTCTTATTTCTATGTTGCCCCGTTTCTACTTGCTAGGAATCGGCACAAAGTCATAACCAAAGCTGGAACTATTACCTGGTTCAATCTTGACAAGCTGGACAGCCTGGTTGCGATCGCCTGATGGTAAAAAGCGAATTTTGCTGGATACTCCTTGGGGCTGAAAACCTGATCCGGATAGGGCGTTTTGGACACCGGAACGGCTTGGCTGCTGTTTAAGGGCTGCAATTAAAGCTTGAGTAGCATCGTAAGTCAAGGCAGTGCGCCAGTTCACATCTGAACCCCATAATTTAGTGGCGGCTTGGGGAAAGGGGGAATTTGGAGCGCCCAAAATATGCCAGGGGACTGCCAACACCATACTAGCCGCATCCTTACCACCGATTTGCAAGGTCTTGGGTTTGTAAAGACTATCCCCTGCTAGCATCGGTAAACGTCCATCATTGACTTGCACTACTAGTAACGCTTGGTTAAGGGTGGCGGAATTGGGGGCTAAGATCAACACTTCTGCACCTGTTTCGATCGCCTGTTGGACATCAACAGCAGCATTAAAGTTAGGTTTAGTAAAGTCAAACTCTCTCACCACCTCGCCGCCATCAGCAAACAGGGCAGTGGTAAATGCATCAGCAAGAGATTGGCTGTAGTTGCTCCGGGAATTAAAAAAGACAGCTGCTTTGCGTAGATTTAATTGATTTAGCATGTAGCGAGACAGGGCGCTACCAAAAAAGCGATCGCTAGGGATAGTCCTAAAGACATAATTACCCAGTCTTGAAATAGTTACTGAGGTACTAGTCGGAGAAATCACCACCAACTGATTCTCTTGATAAACCTCTGCGGCTGCCAGGGTGACCTCACTGCTAAAATGACCAATAACCCCCAAAACATCTGGATTATCCACAAAAGCTTTAGCTATTTTTTTAGCAACCTTGGTATCATTGTCATCATTAGCAATCAGCACCTTCAATGGTATATTATTAACGCCACCCCTAGCATTGATTTCCTGTTGGGCTTGGGCAACACCCCGTAACATTTCTTTGGCTGCATTTACCTCGACACCAATAGGTATTGAGATCGCAATTGTATAAGACTCAGATGTACCGATCCGAGCGTTATTGAGGTAAATCAAAGCTTCTGGATCGTTTTTCTTACTTTTAAGCGATGCCTCCAGTAAGGAAGCCGCTTTACCATAATTCCCAGAAGCAAATGCTTTGACTGCTGCCTGTTTTGCTGGTGTTACCTCTGTTGATATTAAGCTTCTATCTCCGGCACTAAGGTGCTCTGCTATGATTATCTGAGGCTTAATGTTTGTAGTTTTTGGAGTTACCTTAGCCCTAGGTTCATCTTCCTCCGTTTCCTCCGGAAATGGCAGTGTGATTATCTGACTTTTCTGAAGCCACCATAACCCTCCCAACACCATAGCTACCGTAATCACCATGGATAGCAAAAGAACACTCGTTTCGTTTTTCATCGGACATAAGTTCCGTTGTCAGTTACCCTGCATCATTCCTTTAATCAGCAACGCCCCTGCTATAGTATTCGAGATAACAGTTGATAAACCAGCCGGAAAAGTGCCGTCAGAGCGATCGCTGCTGCTGCAGCTAGAACTGATATTATGATAACTAACGGGATTGACTGCTGGACTCGCAGCACCGGGAAAAGTATCAAAAGTCCCAAGCTTATGCCTCCAATAATCACTAAGTCAATTTTTTCAATAAACCTGCGATATTGAGCATAAATTAGCCCTCCCAAACTCATTCCCCATAAAAGCATACCGAGTGGGTTGGAGGATACCAGCTTAGCAAAAGCAGTTGCAGCAATGAATAATAAAGCTCCCTCAAATCCAGTAAAAGCAGCCGCCCCTAGTACCTCAAGTAGAGAAAAGTTTGCTCTGACGGGTTTGGATAGGGGTGAGTGGGTTTGTGGTCGCCTGGTGTGGGGCTGGGAGGGTGGGGATACTGGTAGAACTGAGCCATAATGGCGTTGAGGGGTTGTCTGAGCAATGTTTAAACAATTTATGGCATCAAGAACCTCCTGAGCAGACTGAAAGCGTTGATGGGGCATTGGCATAAGTAGTCGATTGAAAATACTCTCAAGTGCATTGCTGATTTGGATATAACTTCTCCAGTTCCATTCATGGGTAACAGGTTCGTAGAGTTCATTGGGTTCTCTGCCAGTCATCAAAACCATCACAGTCACTGCCAGAGCATACAAATCCGTTGAAGGGTAAATTTGAGAACCGGTCATTTGCTCCGGTGGTGCAAATCCGATGGAATAAATACCAGTAGACCTCGCCGCTGTTGATCCTGGGTTGACCTGTTGCTTAACTGCACCAAAGTCTAATAGATAGAGAAGCCCATTGCGATCGCGCATAATATTGGAAGGCTTGATATCGCGATGAATGGAGCCATTGTCATGGACAAATTGGAGGACTTTGAGAATTTCTGTTAACACTTCTATGGCTTTGGCTTCAGAAAATGCTCCTAAGGTGTTGAGTTCTTCCTCCAAGTTTTGTCCATCAATATATTCTTGTACCAGATAGAAAAACTGGTCTTCTTTACCCGGTTTCAGACTCGGCACAGTCAACGGAAAGTAGGCATACAAATCGGGGATTTGGGGGTGACGCCTGCCCAATTTCTCTAAAACCGTTGCTTCCCGCTCAAACAATCTGTGGGCAGTTTGTAGTTCCCTCTGGCTAATTCTCCCAGACGGTTGGAACTGCTTAACTACACATTGACGCAAGGTAGGGGTATAGCGATCGCGTGCTAGAAATGCGGCTCCAAATCCTCCTTTCCGCAGCAGCTGGGAGGGAATGTAGCGACTTGCTACAATCAGGGGCATACCACAGCTATTACAATACCTTTGCTCTGTGGTGGTTAGAGTGGTTCTGTTATCTAGATCATCAAAGTAATTATGGGGATTTGGGCAGCCAGGACGGGTGCAGAAAATTTCCATGTTTTAGAGGATCACTACGAAAGACAAGGCGCTACCAGGCATCTACTTGATACTCTACTAGAGTCTATTTATCTCCCTCAATCAAGGGTTAGGCATTTGTACATTAGTTCTAGATAAATCTATATCTATATCCAAATGCTAATGTTCATTCCTTGCTACCGCTTCGCGCTTCGCTCAGGTATCAGAGGTTGGACGTCAGCTGACAAGCTCTAGCAAGTCACTGCTTGTTGTGTTTATTTTAGTCGTTAGCTATTATTAAACTCACGCCATTTTGAAGAAGCCCCTGGAATTTTTTGCATTACTGATCAGATCTTCTCCTGGGCAGCGGGATAAATTCCGTCACTTGTTTTCTACCCTTTCAACCCCCGGCTTCAGCGTGGGGGCTATCCACTTCTAGATTGTTGGGATTAGTTACCATCCCTGATAGTGGCAAGGATTGCCCGTGCCATGCTACTGAGCCAAACAAGGGCAAAATCTGCCTACAGAAGGCTTCTGTTGCTTTGGAAAGGTAACGATTGGGGTTAATCACCAAAGACAATACCCGTTTAACCACTACTCCCTCTATTTTTGCCCTGTGTAGCACGCCCATTTGTAATTCTTTTTCAATAGCTGTAATCGATACAAAGGCAGCTCCTAGTCCTGACTGTACTGCGTTCTTAATCGCTTCAATGGAGTTAAGTTCCATCTCCACCTTAAACCGTTTAGCATCAATGCCACTGCGACCTAATACCTGGTCAATTACCTTACGGATGGTGGATTGGGAGTCCAAGGCAATAAACTGTAACTTATACAGGTCCTCTTTTTCGATCTTCTCCAAAGAAGCCATGGGATGAAATGCAGGCAAGATTAGCACTAGCTCATCTTCAGCATAAGGACTAATGGTCAAGGTTTCCTGAAGTTCTAGGGGAACTTCACCACCAATAATGGCCAAATCCACCAGTCCATTGGCTACACCCCAGGAAGTGCGGCGAGTGGAGTGAACCTGTAATTGTACTGTCACTTCAGGATAGTGTTGTCGGAACATACCAAGCATCCGAGGTAGTAGATAGGTTCCGGTAGTTTGAGATGCACCAATAATTAAGGTCCCACCTTGGAGACTTTGTAAGTCGTCAATGGCTCGGCAGGTTTCCTGGCATAGAGCCAGAATTTTTTCCCCATAGTCCAACAGCAGGTGTCCAGCTTCGGTCAGTTGGGCACGGCGTCCACCCCTGTCAAATAACGGCACCTCTAACTGTCGCTCTAAATTTTGTACTTGCAGGCTGATAGCAGGTTGGCTTACGTATAGACTATCAGCAGCACGCTTGAAACTCCCCTCAGTAGCGATCGCTTTGAGTATACGGAGTTGATCGAGAGAAAAAGGTAGGTCAGACATAGGGCTAAACCATTAACAGAAAGGAGCGAGCTGAAATCGACACTAACATAACCCGGACTCAAGTTCCTACTCTTTTTTGCTATAATAGAGCGTTATTTCTCATCTATCACCCTTGCCTATGGTATTTCCAAATTGGCTGAGTGTCAGCCACTTTGTCATGTTTGGGTTGCTATTGACTTTTGCGATCGCTCATAGTGGTTTAGCCGCCCTGCGTTCTAAGGGTGAACAAATAATTGGTCCAAGGCTTTATCGTATTGTCTTTGCTTTAGTGAGTCTTCCGCTAGCAGTTGTATTAATTATTTACTTTTTGAACCATCGGTATGATGGTCTACAGTTGTGGCTCCTTCAGGACCTGCCAGGGATGAAGTCATTAGTATGGGGGCTTTCAGGGATTTCGTTCTTGTTTCTTTATCCAGCTACGTTTAATTTATTGGAAATTGCTGCGATTCAAAAGCCCCAAGTCCATCTATATGAGTCTGGCATTATGCGGGTTACCAGGCATCCCCAAATGGTAGGACAAGTAATATGGTGTATTGCCCATACCCTCTGGATTGGTAGCACCTTTACCCTATTGACCTCCGTGGGATTAATTCTCCACCATCTTTTCGCTGTCTGGCATGGAGACCGCCGGTTGTTGGCACGGCATGGAGAAGCCTTTTGTACAGTCAAAGCTCGCACATCGGTAATCCCTTTTTTGGCAATTATCCAGGGACGTCAATTCCTGAAATGGCAAGAGTTTGTTCGTCCGGCATACCTAGGAGTCATCGGTTTTACTGGGCTGTTGTGGTGGGTACATCCCCTCATGATTACAGCTGTAGCCCAAGTAAATTGGTAATTAGGGCATTTCTGTTGTTCAGATGATCCCGATTCGATGTAGCATGATCCCAAACAAATGTAAAAACCCTTATATTTTAAAAAACCATGGTATTGTCTGTTGATGAACGGACGTTTTCAAAAACAGTTTTAGACTCTTCCACCCCAGTTATCGTTGATTTCTGGGCCCCTTGGTGTGGAGTGTGCCGGTTTGTTCACCCCATACTTGAGGAATTCCAAACTCAAGGAAGCAATTATGTCAAGGTTGTCAGAGTAAACGCCGATAACAATCTCAAGCTTGCCAATACCTATCGACTCAAGACCCTACCGACATTGCTATTCTTTGAGCAAGGTCAGTTGGTCTCACGAATAGAAGGTTTCCAAGGTCGGGATGAGCTGCTCAGGGAAATTGCCAGGCTGCTCAAATCACACTGCCAATACCCAGATTTCACCAAGGACTTGGATAAAAGGCAGCGCCAAGGTTTGAAAGCTTTTTCGGTCAATATCTCCTCAAGAGAAATTATAGGTATTAGGTATTAGGTATTAGGTATTAGGTATTAGGTATTAGCTATTAGGTATTAGGTATTAGCTATTAGGTATTAGGTATTAGCTACAAGAGGGTAATGGTACAGAAGGAAAGCTTTTGAGAGCCTCCGTGCTTGACCAGGCGCTAGCCAACTAGGTCAGAACACCCTTAGCCATTCAACCTAAAAGCCTAGAACCTTAACTTAAACTAATTAGCGCGCCTTAACCTAATTAGCCATTGAATTGGTCATCGGTAACCAGGTTGTGGGTTTACCCTTTCCCATGACCAATTACCGATTGCCAATTACTAATTGGTTTCTGACTCTTGTGCCTGATCTGTGCCTGTGAATTTATCAATTATCGATTATAGCACTTCCCTTCCATGTAATTGGCAATGGCTCCGTAACGAAAAGATAAATTTTTGTTAACTAAACTTTTTTTATTATTTTCATCAATTAGTCCGATTATCTCATGATGATTACCCATTTTGATGAGATATTTTGTGATGAAGATTACGAAAAAGGTTAAGATTTGTATCAGATATGAGACCTTAGTAGCCTATTCACGGGATGGCGGCTGTTGGTAGTAGTCGCCGCAAGCCAATGCCGACCGTAAGTCCATGGCCTAGGCTGCTATAGTGCAGTTGAGATTAAAGCGTCTGGCCTTCTACAGACAAACAAAAAGAAAAACTTTAGACATGAGCGGTTAACAGTTTGCCAAAATAGTAACGAAATCTGAAGTAGGCTGTCTTAAATGGAACCGCTTTATCAATATGCCTGGCTAATCCCAGTGTTTCCCTTGGCAGGGGCAATGCTGGTTGGTCTGGGGCTAATTTCCTTCAATAGAGCAACGAACCGTCTGCGGCAGCTGTTAGCTGTATTTATTGTCTCCTGGTTGGGGGCGTCCATGGTGTTCTCCTTTGCTATACTCTGGAGTCAATTTCATGGTCATGAACCCTATCAACGCACCCTGGAGTGGGCTGCTGCTGGCAATTTTCACCTAATGATGGGCTATACCATCGATCACTTAACGGCACTGATGCTGGTAGTTGTGACCACCGTAGCTTTTCTGGTGATGATTTATACCGATGGCTACATGGCTCATGACCCCGGTTATGTGCGCTTTTATGCTTATTTAAGCTTGTTTAGTTCCTCTATGCTAGGGTTGGTCGTTTCTGCCAACCTGTTGCAAGTTTATATTTTCTGGGAACTGGTGGGAATGTGTTCCTACCTGTTAATTGGATTCTGGTATGACCGTAAGGCAGCAGCAGATGCTTGTCAAAAAGCTTTCGTGACTAACCGTGTCGGAGACTTTGGTCTGCTGTTAGGCATGTTGGGACTCTACTGGGCAACTGGCACCTTCGACTTTGATGTCATGGGAGCCAATCTGGAAGCCTTTGTGGAATCAGGTTACCTGGGTGCAGGCATGGCAGCTGTGTTCGCTGTCTTAGTGTTTCTAGGTCCGGTGGCTAAATCCGCCCAATTTCCCCTCCACGTTTGGCTTCCCGATGCCATGGAAGGCCCAACCCCGATCTCTGCCCTAATTCACGCCGCAACCATGGTAGCTGCTGGGGTGTTTTTGATTGCCAGGATGTACCCCGTGTTTGAAGGGATTCCAGTCGCCATGACTGTGATTGCCTGGACGGGAGCATTTACCGCTTTCTTAGGGGCAACCATTGCTATTACTCAAAATGATATTAAGAAAGGGTTAGCCTATTCAACTATGTCTCAATTGGGTTATATGGTAATGGCAATGGGCATTGGAGCCTATGGTGCTGGCTTATTTCACCTGATGACCCACGCTTATTTCAAAGCCATGCTGTTCCTCTGCTCTGGGTCAGTAATTCACGGTATGGAAGCTGTGGTTGGCCATGACCCGATTTTAGCTCAGGATATGCGGTTAATGGGAGGCTTGCGTAAGTTTATGCCCATTACCTCCCTGACATTCCTAATTGGAACCTTGGCAATTTGTGGAATTCCCCCCTTCGCAGGGTTCTGGTCAAAAGATGAAATCTTAGGCAGTACTTTTGAAGTAAGTCCAATACTTTGGGGAATTGGCTGGCTGACTGCTGGAATGACTGCTTTCTATATGTTCCGGATGTATTTCTCTACCTTTGAAGGGGAATTTCGGGGCAATGAAATGGAAATCCGTCATCAACTCAAGGAAGCTGCTGGTGTAGCTGTACCTGCTTTTGGTCCTGGTGCTATGGATGTACGGGAACTTGAAGCTCAGGCTGACCATGATCACCACGACCACCACCACAGTGAGTTTCCCCATGAGTCACCCTTAACGATGACTCTACCGTTGTTAGTCTTAGCCGTGCCATCGGTACTGATTGGTTTGGTGGGAACTCCCTTTAACAACTACTTTGAGGAATTTATCCACCCAGCCAGTGAAACCATAGCCGAAGTCGTGGCAGAAGCAGAAGCCTTTGACTGGTCAGAATTTCTGATTATGGGCGGCAGTTCCGTGGGAATTGGTCTGATTGGGATTTCCGTTGCGGTACTGATGTACTTACAGGGCAAGATTGACCCCAATGCGATCGCTAAAAAAATCCAGCCCCTATATCAGCTGTCTCTCAATAAGTGGTACTTCGATGAAATTTATGACCGGCTGTTTGTTCAGGGAAGCCGTCGATTAGCACGGCAAGTTATGGAGGTAGACTACCGTATCGTTGATGGTGCTGTAAACCTGACTGGCTTTTTCACCCTGCTCAGTGGTGAAGCACTGAAATACGTAGAAAACGGTCGTGCCCAATTCTATGCTCTAATTGTCTTCCTCGCAGTACTGGGTTTAGTAATTGTCTCAGGTGTGACCTGACCTGCTTTGTTAATTGTTAGTTGTTGATCAAAAATTAACAATTAACAATTAACAATTAACAATTTGCAATTTTCTTTTGACCAATGGTGACTGACTAGTTGACTATGACAGATTTCCCCTGGCTAACAATAATTATTCTGTTTCCGATTGCGGCATCGCTTCTGATCCCGTTTCTGCCAGAAAAAAATGGGACTTGGGAGCGTTGGTACGCTTTAATTATTGGGTTAATTGATTTTGCCCTAATTGTCTATGCTTTTGTGACCCAATACGACCTGAGCAACCCAGAACTGCAACTGGTCGAAAAATACAGCTGGGTGCCTCAAATGGACTTGAATTGGTCAGTAGGTGTAGATGGCTTATCCATGCCTCTAGTGTTACTGACTGGCTTTATTACTACCCTAGCGATGCTGGCAGCTTGGCCGGTAACCTTCAAGCCTAAGCTGTTTTACTTCCTGATGTTGGCAATGTACGGTGGTCAGATTGCTGTATTTGCTGTTCAGGATATGCTGTTGTTCTTCTTGGTATGGGAACTGGAGTTAATTCCGGTTTACATGCTACTGTCAATCTGGGGGGGCAAAAAGCGTCTCTATGCAGCTACCAAGTTTATCCTCTACACCGCAGGGGGTTCCCTGTTTATCTTGCTAGCTGCCTTAGGCATGGCATTCTATGGAGATACCGTAACCTTTGATATGCGATCGCTAGCCCTCAAAGATTACGCCCTCAATTTCCAGCTATTGCTTTACGGAGGCTTCCTGATTGCTTACGGGGTCAAGCTACCCATCTTCCCTCTACATACCTGGTTACCAGATGCCCACGGGGAAGCCACAGCCCCGGTACACATGCTCCTGGCTGGAATTCTGCTGAAAATGGGGGGATATGCCCTCATCCGCATGAATGCTGGCATGCTACCCGATGCCCATGCCGTGTTTGCTCCGGTATTGGTGATTTTAGGGATTGTCAATATTGTCTACGCTGCCCTTACCTCCTTTGCCCAGCGTAATCTCAAGCGTAAGATTGCTTACTCATCCATTTCCCATATGGGATTTGTCTTAATTGGTATTGCTTCCTTTACCGACTTAGGCATGAGTGGGGCAGTGATGCAAATGATTTCCCACGGTTTAATCGGTGCCAGCCTATTCTTCTTAGTAGGAGCTACCTATGACCGTACCCATACCTTGATGCTCGATGAGATGGGGGGTGTTGGTAAGAGAATGGGCAAAATGTTCGCCATGTGGACAACCTGTTCCATGGCATCCTTAGCATTACCCGGAATGAGTGGGTTTGTGGCAGAAGTGATGGTGTTTGTTGGCTTTGCTACCAGTGATGCTTACGGTTCCTTCTTCAAGGTATTAGTGATCGTCCTGGCAGCTGTCGGGGTTATCTTAACACCAATTTACCTGCTCTCGATGCTGCGCGAGATTTTATACGGTCCGGAAAACAAGGAATTAGTCGCCCACGAAGCCTTGATTGATGCGGAACCTCGGGAAGTGTTTATTATTGCCTGTCTATTAGTACCAATTATCGGGATTGGTTTGTATCCGAAAATTGTGACTCAGATCTATGACGCTACCACAGTCCAGCTAACCGCACGACTCCGCAACTCTGTACCAACCTTGGTCAACGAACCACCAGTAGCACTAGAAAATGCTCCAATAGTTTCTTTCGCTCCACCCATTAGTCCTCGTTAAGGATTGATATTTTACTGTTGACTAGCTAGTAGCAAAAACTAGTAGGGTGGGCAAAAACAGTTCTATTTTTTTGAGCTTGTAGGGTGGGCAAAAACAATTCTATTTTGTTGATTCTTTTAGACTCGATTACTTTGCCCACCCTACTAGTGCTTAACAAATTAGTAGGGTTTATTAATGTAGTAATGTAGGGGGAGTATGAACCAACCCCTACATTTTTTTGTTGAAAAATACACTAACTATAGTTAATGTTCTCTTCCCTTAGAGAAGCTCTTGCCAGCGATCGCTTAACCAAAACTTTAGAATAGAATAAACGTAAGCATTCAGCCGTCAGCCGTCAGCCGTCAGCTTTAGACTCACGCTGCTTGAGGTGCTTATTTTGTTCAAAAGCTAGCTGTTTGGTGTAGCGTGCGCTATGGGTATAAATTGTTTACGTAGCGTCGCCACAAGCTTTTGGCTGATAGCTGATAGCTGAGAGCTGAATGCTTACGAAGAAACTCTTTTATGCGGGAAGTAGCTAAATCATGACAGTAGCCACCACACCTGTTGAAACTAATCCCATTGTGCTGAGGATGCCTCCAGCATTGGATATGGATGATGACCAATTTTTTGAGTTTTGTCAGGTTAATCGAGATTTACGTATTGAACGTACATTAGACGGAAAAATAATTGTTATGCCCCCAACAGGAGGTGAAACATCTGACAGAAATTCCGACATTAATTTTCAGCTACGGTTATGGAACCGCCAAACAAAGCTAGGGAAGGTTTTTGAGTCTTCTTGTGGCAATAAGGCTGCCCAATGGGGCAGATCGTTCTCCTGATGCATCTTGGCTCAAGCTGGAGCGCTGGGAATCCCTGAGTAAAGAAGAAAGAAAAAAATTTATTCCTCTGTGCCCAGATTTTGTGATTGAGTTGCGTTCCCCCAGTGATAGGGTAAAAGATCTCAAGGAGAAGATGGAGGAGTACATGGACAATGGTGCGAGGTTGGGGTGGTTGATTGAGCCAAATAGTCGTCGGGTGTATATTTACCGTCCTGGTGCTGATGTGGAGCAATTGGAAAATCCCGCTACGGTGAAGGGGGATGATTCGGTGCTGCCTGGTTTTGTCATGGTTATGGAAGAAATTTGGGAAGCTTGAGGAGTGGCACGTTCGTAAGCATTCAGCTATCAGCTATCAGCGTGTCGCGTATCAGCTTATGGGCTACGCGCACGCTACGCCAATGGCTGACAGCTGACGGCTGACGGCTGAATTCTTAAACACTTTCAGCCTACTCCCTTCGCTCCTCCTTATCCAAAACTGACCTTAGTTATTCTTGCAGTCTGTGATTAATGTCTTCTACTGATAAGCTCAAGGCTTCAGCTATCTGTTCCACACTTAACCCTAATCCTAATAAATGGGAAATAGCTTTCTGTAGTGCTTGTTCAGTTTGCTGTAGTGCTTGTTCAGCTTCCTGATAAGCCATGTCCAGTTCTTGAAAGTTTAATAGCTTTTTTCCCAACTTCGGATCGAAAAACTCTAGTTTTCCCTGATTCACTTGAAGTTCTAAACCTAAGACTTCACTGTAAATCGAGAAATCTTCATCTCCTAAAGGTTTGCTAGCTATAGGCTCATAGTTTCCCTCCACCAGACGTAATCCTTTCAGGGGTGGTTGGAGATAATCTTCCACAGGGTCATACTGCATGTATTCTAATACTCCCATATCTTGGTATGTTTGGCGATTAAATCTTTGATCAGTTCCCTTAGTATTTATTGAAGTTACTTCTAATATCCAACTCGGTAAATTTCCTCCTTCTTCCCAAACTTTGTAGTGTTTTCGTAGTTTATTTTCTACTCCGAAAATTACAAATACATCAGGCTCAATTACCGCATCATATACGCCTTCTAGGTAGTAAATCGATAAGTTGCCGGAAACATAAACATCGTCTCGATTTTTGAAATAGTTTTTCAAGGCTTCTACGCCATAAATGATATAATCTCGGTTAGGGTCACTTTCTGCCATTGGTGTACCATTAGTATTGCGATAAAAAAATTTAGGTTTTAATTGCTCATTAGTCATTGGTCATTCAGCAAGGGAGTAGGGAGTAGGGAATAGGGAGTAGGGAATAGGGAACAGGGAATAGGTAAGGGGGAATAACCAATTTAAACGTGACGGTTAACCTCTGCCACTGATAAATTTAGTGCTTCAGCTATCTGTTCAACAGTCAAGCCTAAGCTTAATAACTGGGAAATAGCATTCTGTAGCCCTTCTTCCGCTCGTTGTCGGGCTTGAGCTTCAGCAGCTCGCTCTAACTCCGCTTGTTGTCGGGCTTGAGTTTCTGTGGTTTGCTCTAACTTTGCTCGCTCATAAGCTATCTCCAGTTCTTGAAAATTTAATAGCTTTGTACCCAGCTTCTGATCAAAAAATTCTAGTTTTCCCTGATGCACTTGAAGCTCTAGACCTAAGACTTCACTATCAATAGAAAAATCTCCATCCCCTAAAGACTTGCTGGGGATAGGTTTATACTTTCCCTTCACCAAAAGTAATCCCTTAAGTGGCGGGTTAAGATAATCCCCAGTAGGGTCATACTGAAAGTATTCTAATACTCCCATAGTTTGGTATAGTTGGCTTTTTGTGGTTTGATCACTATTCCGGCTGCTTTTTGAGGTTATTTCTAATACCCAACTGGGCAGTTTTCCTCCCTCTTCCCAAGTTTTGTAGCTTCTTCGCTGTTTGTTTTCTACGCCAAAAACCACAAATACATCGGGAGAGACTACCTGATCGGGTTCTCCTTTCTGGTAGTAAATAAATAAGTTACCGGAAACATAAACATCTTCCCGATTTTTGAAATAACTTTTTAAGGCGTTTACCCCATAAATCAGATAATCCCGAGTAGGATCACTTTCTGTCATAGGCTTACCATCACTGTCGGGGTAGAAAATTTCGGTTTTGAGTTCGTCAGTTACTTTAGTAATAGGTACTTTAGTCATAGGAAAGACACCATTCGATTAAAATTGAAACTAGAAACTTGAAACTTAACAAATTAACCGGACTTGGTATTAGTGAGTAAGCAGTCAGCGGTCAGCGGTCAGCGGTCAGCGTGGCACAGGCTTTGGCCTTGGCCTTTCGGCCACGCGTGCGCGTTTGGCCACGCTGTGCGAACGAAGCTGTGACTTCACTGAGATTAAACCAATGCTTACCTGTTTGATTCAAAAGCTGTTCCCATAGCGCATTAGCTGATAGCTGATAGCTGATAGCTGATAGCTGATAGCTGATAGCTTACATTAGTGAGCATTTTCTGTATGGGAAATAAGGGTAATGGTAAAAAGACTTTCCCCATTACCCAAAGGTGTAATTGCAATCACACCGCATTACAGAATCTCTAATTACCTTAATTTGACCATCAGTAGAAAAAACAGATCACCTGTCACTGGACATTTGAGCCACTCTATGATACCGCTGCTAGCATTAACCATCAAAAAGTGTGTTAAGTGTTGGAAGTGTCGGAAGTGTTGGAAGTATGGCAGGATTCCTACTCCCTACTGCCTGCTCCCTACTCCCTACTGCCTGCTCCCTACTCTCTACCCAATTTAGAACTGCTATAGAATAGATACACGCTATGTTGAATCGTCGAAGGTTACTAAAGTTAAGTCTTGTTTCAGCTGCTAGTGCCTTGGGTTGGTCAGCAGTTTGCTCAAGGGTCAGAACTGAGGTTAGTAGTAGTGAAATGCCGGACTATAGCAGCACTGGAGTGACGTTATTACAGCAGACAACACCCCTTGAGGATGGCTTTTTCTTTCCAGCAGAATGGCAGCCCCATGAATTCACGATCATGGTGTTTCCTCCAGCTCAGAATTGGAAAGGGTATGGTCTGAAGAAGGCAAGGCGAGAATGGGCAGCAGTGGCGAATGCTGTCAATGAGTTTGAACCCGTTTCGATGGTTGTTCATCCTCAAGACAAGGGTGTGGCTAAAGGCTTGTTGAGTTCAGATATCGAACTGATTGAATTTCCCGTAAACGATGGCTGGGCAAGGGATTCCGGTCCAATGTTTTTGGTGAACGGCAAGGGTTCACGTCGGGTAGCTGGGTTTACTTTCAACGGTTGGGGCGGTAAGTTTCCCCCCTATCAGGACGATGCTTTACTTAAGGCGCGATTATCTCACTATCTTGATACTACCATGTACTCATCCTCTCTAGTGGTGGAGGGGGGTGGTGTGACATTAGATGGTGAAGGCACTATTATCACCACTGAGGAATGTTTACTGAACCCTAATCGCAACCCCACGATGAGTAAGTCTCAAGTTGAGAGAGTGTTGAAGCACTATCTCGGGGCTGAAACCGTGGTTTGGCTAGGTCGTGGTATCGTACCTGATCCGGTGACAGATGGACATGTGGATGGCATTTGCGCATTTGCCGCACCTGGATTGGTCTTACTCCATAGCACTGATGATGCTAATGATCCAAATTACAAGATTTGTCGGGATGCTAAGCATCGATTACAAC
>NZ_JAAHIE010000002.1:50829-55557 GCF_010671945.1 Moorena sp. SIO4E2 | reverse complement strand
TGATCCAGCCCGGGGGTAATTAATTTGTGAACAAAAATCGTGAAATTCTTTCCCTTCTTACCCCTCTCTCCCTCTTCTGGTGTTTCACCACTCAAATCGGATTGCTATCGATCAGCAGCTTAGTAGTATAATTGTACTATTGAATTAGTTTAGGTTATCAGGAATCAACGATGCTGAAAACCCCGCGTCCTTAGACCGGGGATGAAAGCGAGATAGCTCGCTTTTAGCCGTGAAAAAAATATTTGGAAAGTTCCTAAATTTTATGCTATGTATTGTATACTAAATTAGTAGCAATAGGTCGATACTAATGATAGTTTTAGAGTTCAAAGCATACGGCAAGCAGAGACAATATTCAGCCATAGATGAGGCGATTAGAACGGCTAAGTTTATTCGCAATAGCTGCATTCGCTATTGGATGGACAATAAAGGGGTCAATAAATACGATCTCAACAAATATTGCACTGTCCTAGCAAAACAGTTGACCTTTGCCAATGAGCTGAACTCTATGGCTCGTCAGGCAAGTGCTGAACGAGCCTGGTCATCAATCGTCCGCTTCTACGATAACTGTAAGAAAAAAGTACCCGGCAAGAAAGGGTTTCCACGATTCAAGAAACATTGTCGCTCAGTAGAGTATAAGACTTCAGGATGGAAGCTATGTCCTGATAAAAAGTCAATCATCTTTAGTGACTTGAAGGGAATCGGGAAACTCAAACTCAAGGGTACATGGGACTTGTGGCGCTTCGACAAGAAGCAGATCAAGAGAGTCAGGATAGTCCGTCGAGCTGATGGATACTATGTCCAATTCTGCGTTCAGGTTGACATTAATGAACCTGTTCCAGCTACAGGTAACACCATTGGCTTAGACGTTGGACTAAAGGATTTCTACACAGATTCTAACGGAGATGCTGAACCTAATCCCAGGTTCTACAGAAAAGGTGAAAAGCGCCTAAAATTATATCAACGTCAAGTTTCCCGGAAAAAGAAAGGCTCATCCAATCGCAAGAAAGCGATTAATAGGCTAGGTAAGACACACCTCAAAATAAGTAGGCAACGTCAAGAACATGCCAAGAGACTGGCACGTTGCGTAGTCCGGTCAAACGACCTGGTAGCCTATGAAGACTTGAGGGTTAAGAATATGGTAAAAAATCATTGTCTTGCTAAGTCTATTAATGATGCAGGTTGGTATCAATTCAGGAAATGGATAGAACACTTTGGCGCTAAGTTTGGCAAGATAACTGTTGCAGTCAACCCTGCCTACACAAGCCAAAACTGCTCCAATTGTGGTGAAACAGTCAAGAAATCTCTATCAACTAGAACCCACGTCTGTCAGTGTGGTTGCTCCCTAGACAGAGACCATAACGCTGCAATCAACATCCTTGAACAAGCCTTAGGTACGGTGGGGCACACCGGAACCTGGATCATAGATCCGTTCGCGCAGCGGAGGCCGTAGGCCACGCTACGCGAACGGGTCTCCCGAAACGCTTTGGGAGAATCGGCCTCTACTCTTTCTGGTTCCGGCCTGACTGAGCAAGCTGACTCGTTGAGCAAAGAATCCCCGCGTATGCGCGACCGGGGAGTGTCAAAATGATAAGCACAAGCAATTATTATAAATTGCTATCATTGAAGGTTATTTAAATTAGATTTGCGAGTCTAACTATGGTTGATTGTCTCAATGCGGCTCGCTATTTCATCGTAAAAGCTTACGATGATGGCATGGAAGCTGAAATGACCAACATGAAGCTTCAAAAGCTTCTGTACTATGCACAAAGTTTACATCTAGCCCTTTACGATCAGCCATTGTTTGATGAAGAAATTCAAGCATGGCGATACGGTCCTGTGTGCCCTAGTGCTTACAGGTTTTACAGTGAGTTTGAAGCTAAGCAATTACCTATCCCTAAAAAAGACTTCCTCTCAAATATCCCTGATGAGAAGATAGAGCTTCTAGAAGAAACTTGGGAATATTTTGGTGGCTATCATGCTTTTCGACTTAGTAATATGACCCACTGCGAGTTTCCTTGGCAAAAAGCTCGCAAAGGTTTACGATCTGACGCTAGCTCAACTGAGCCCATTATTCTTGAGGATATGAAAGCATTAGGTAAGCAGAAACTTGATGAAATAGAACGTGAGCACCCCGCATATGAATCGGTGATGTCAAAAGTTTTGGAGGACGCTTTTGCTTCATCATCTTCAAATCTTATTGGTAAAGGAGAAGTGAGTGACTGGATCAAATCCCTTCTCGATTGACACTGAAAACTCACAGAATTTTTATCGTTCTTTGAAAAAACTTGCCAAAGATCACAAAGTTCACAAAAATAGCTTTTTTTTGCTTGTCACGCAAGTCCTAGACAATTTAATAGAGAACCCATATCCTAGAAATTCCCGTCAAGAACCTTTCCCAAAAACGAGTAAGTTACCTGAAGGATGGACATTTCATAAGCTTGAGTTGAAGTTTGGCCAAGGCGCTTCTGGACAAATCAGATTGATGTATTTAGTTAATACAAGTAAATCAGTTATCAAACTTGTTTGGATTTACAGTCATAAACAGTTCACAAAACGCCCTGATGACAAAGATCTTAGGAGTGTAATCCAACAAATTCTAGAGGATTAGCTTTTGCGTTCGCGCAGCGGCTCCAACGTCCCATCGCATTTCCCTAGTTGCTGCTCCTGGGACAGATAATGCTCTGTGCCTCTAAATTGACTCTAACTCCAGCAGCTAACAACCAACTGCTAATCAAGTCTAAACTAGAGTAGAGAGAAAGTAGGCGCAGGTGGTTGCGGATTCGCATTTTTCTGCGAGTCTGAGGAAAGTCCGGGCTCCCGAAAGACCAAACTTGCTGGGTAACGCCCAGTGCGGGTGACCGTGAGGATAGTGCCACAGAAACATACCGCCGATGGGAAGGATAAAGGTAGAAGGCTCCAGGAAGAATAAATTCTTCCGGCCTTTTTCCTGATTCTTTCACAGGTAAGGGTGCAAAGGTGTGGTAAGAGCGCACCAGCAGCATCGAGAGGTGCTGGCTCGGTAAACCCCGGTTGGGAGCAAGGTCGAGAGGAACTACGGTTGGTCTTTTACCAGTTCCGGATATGGAGAACCGCATGAGGCGTCTGGTAACAGCCGTCCTAGATAGATAACCACCCTCTTTAGTAGCTTTTTCATTGTTGCTAGGGAGAACAGAACCCGGCTTATGTCCGACTTTCTCTCAATTTAGCTATTAGTCGTTAGTAATGAGTACTCCCAGCAGACTCTGGTTAGTCACAAAGGACTTTCCGACTCACGACAACAGACACCCATGACCATCAAAGATCCCCGTCGTCAGAAACAATTAGAGAAGTTAGTTCAAAAGTTAGGACTATCTAAAACTACAGCTGTGAATTGGTCGTTGCTAGATTTAGCACTGACTCATTGTAGTATCTCAGCAGAAGACAACTATGAGCAGTTGGAGTTTGTTGGTGATGCTGTAATACGTTTAGCTAGCTCAGAATGGCTATGGGAAAATTATCCCAACTCTTCCGTTGGTGAGTTTGCTGCCATTCGTTCCGTACTGGTAAGCGATCGCATTCTGTCTCAACTCGCTCGCAGCTATGGTCTAGAGCGTTATTTACTCGTTTCCAATAGTGCCGCTGGGGACAAAGTTGGCGAAACATCCCGCTTAGCTGATGCCTTTGAAGCAATATTGGGAGCATTATATTTAAGTACCCATACCCTAGAATTAGTCCGTCCTTGGCTAGACCCTCACTTACAAAAACTCACTACTGAAATTCGTCAAGACCCTGCCCGCCAAAACTACAAAGATGCTCTTCAGGAATGGACTCAAGCTCACTACAAACTGCTCCCAAAGTATCATCTGACCGAAAACCTACAAGTGCATGGGGCAAACAACCGCTTCACTGCCCAAGTCTGGCTACAAAATCGACAATTAGGTGAAGGTACAGGAAGATCGAAAAAAGCTGCGGAACAAGCAGCAGCCAAACAGGCATTTCTGGAATTGAGAGGCGAAAAATGAAACAAACCGGAGTAGCGATATTGGGAGCAGGTCGCTGGGGCAAACACTTGGTCAGGAATTTCTTGGCACACCCTGATGCTTGCTTAGTGGCAGTGGTTGATCCATACCCAGAAACCTTGGCAGCTATTAAAGATAAATATAACCTAGCTCCTGAGGTACGTTTGGCAACAGATTGGGAATCGATACGGGATCTCCCGACAATTGAGGCAGTAGTAATTGCTACTCCAGCAGTTACCCATTACACCATAATTAAGGATGCTCTAAACCAGGGGAAACACGTCCTAGCAGAAAAACCCTTAACCCTTGATGTGGCTGAGTGTCTAGAATTGTGCCACCTGGCTCAAGAAAACCAGCGACAGCTCATGGTTGACCATACCTATCTATTTCACCCAGCGGTCAAGCGTGCTCAAGAAGTTGTTCACTCGGGATGCTTAGGAGACTTACGCTATGGATACGCCGCCCGTACTAACTTAGGACCAGTACGTCAAGATGTAGATTCTCTCTGGGATTTAGCCATTCACGACATTGCTATTTTCAACCATTGCTTAGGACAGCTACCTGTTCAAGTCCAAGCTAATGGTAGGGTGTGGCTACAGTTTCAAAAAGAGTTTCAAGTTAGCCAGTTGCCGGTTGAAAAAGAGTTTCAAGTTAGCCAGTTGCCCGTTGAAAGTTCTGAAGATAACCAAGGCTGTAGTCAATCACTTACCCCTCAACAACCTGCTAACCT
>NZ_JAAHIE010000002.1:0-50173 GCF_010671945.1 Moorena sp. SIO4E2 | reverse complement strand
GCATGTCCCAACAAATCTTGCACTTGCCGTAACTCAGCACCAGAACGCAGAGCTAAGGTACCTGCCGTATGTCTCAAGCTATGGGCTGATATAGTTCTTCCTGGTGTTTGCTTAAGGTTAGTTTGCTCTAAATAGCTATCTACAACTAGCCGAATCCCCCGCCGGGAAATCCGCTTGCCACCCGCCCTGTTTCCAACAGCTATAAATAAAGGACTGGATGGTTTGACCACTTCCCCATTTTCTGCCCTTGCTTCGAGATAAGCCATTAGCAAGTCAGCAAGATCTGGTGTTAATGGCACTATTCTAATATTACGCTTCCCTTCGACCCGAATTCCCAGATTACCCCCCTGCTTAACTACATCAGAGACATTTGCTCGATGTAACTCAATGCTACGGGGACCTTCCAATATCATGATTGCCAGCAGAAGTTTATCCCGCTTTGCCTTAAGGCTACCATCATTCACTATCGCTCCTAACAACTTCTCAACTTCAGGCTTTTCCAAATAGGTAATCCTTGCCGCCGGGTCCAGCTTTTCCCGTGGCGGTTTCACCCCAAGAGCTGGATTGATCGTAATCAGTCCTTTTTCCACAGCAGCTTGATAAAAACGCTTGACAACTGATAACTTTAGTGATACCGTTGCTGGCTTAAATTTTTTAGTTTCTACCATCCAGCGGCGGTAACGCTTAATGTCGTCTTTAGTAACTGCGGCTGGATGAAGATTTATGCGATCGCACCAGTTCACAAATTGCTGAACCTGGCGGCGGTAGGTATTAACAGTATCAGCCGCAGCATCTCCTGCTGCCACATCGATATCCAGGAAATCAGCAAAAGCCTCCAGTAGGTTTGCTGTAGTAATGGTCAGGTGGTCAGCTTGAGGGGTGATGTGGTTTGGGGTATGAGTATCCACGGTGCCATTAATGTGAAGTTGCTCGCGCATTTAGTACTATTATAGCCTATTTAATACTGATAAGCACTGTTACCGGAATTATTTAACCAATTAAAGGCAATTCATCAATCGCTTTTTAGTCGCGGTTGTGCAAAGAAATGCCCAAGATCACAAAAAGGACAACAAGCATGCTCGATCGCGCAACGTGACCTATGGTCAATCATGCTGTGTTGTCCGTGAAAGGTTGAAGGTTTAAGGTTATCCAGTTGTTCGCCTTTGGCCCTGGGTTTAGGGTAGGTGATCTGGTTGTTCTTGCCCAGGTTTCCGGTTAAAAGGGCGCTTATACCAAGCTCGATCGCTTCTCCAGAAAATCCAGTAGAATACGCTGATGAGCAGGACCAAGGGGTCGCACTTGACCAGCCTTGGCAGAATAAGACTCCCCCTGGCGAATCTGCTCAGGAGTCAACAACCCCATATCCCAGCCTTCCCCTAAGACCAATTGTGAGACTTCCACGGTCAGGGGTACTGCAAAAACATGACGTAACACATGGGGTTCAGGATAATGGCCAAACAAAGATGCTGAGGGTAGTGCATAGCTAATTTCTTCCAGCAATTCCCGCCTGAGAGCTTCGATTGGGGTTTCTCCGGGTTCTATGTGCCCCCCAAATAAACCCCACAAACCGGGGTAAAGAATACCAGGAATATTGTCCCGTAGCTGCATCAGAAACTGACCTTGCCGATAGAGAATAGCGATCGCTACTTGAACTTGCTTACTGCTCATCTGTGGGTCTTGGAAGTAAGGGGGACTTGGGTTGATAGACTTGCCGTTGTAGCTGCTCAAGCTCTTGAATAAAGAATTCACCCAAATCTTGTCCAGCAATGGGAATGCTTTGAAATTGAGCCTTACCGTGGATCAAGACTTGATCACCGATATTGGGCAAAGTTCCCTGAGAGACTACCCAAATGGTACTAGTTGCATCTTTGAGTTCATAAGCATTCGCATCTAAAAGTGGTGCTTGATTAGTAACTTTACCCCGAAGGTAGACTGTATCGATAGTATTCTGATTTTGTGGTATTTCACCGATTTTTGTGACCTTTACACCAGGGTAGCTAATATTAAGCTGATGAATGCCATTATGGGCTAAGGGACTACAGCCAACAGTCCCGGCTCCTACAAGTAAAACCCAAAACGGTAAAAGAGTTGACCAATACTTAGTTGGCATATTGAAATCCTATGATGTTTTCAGTTGTCAGTTGCCAATGAACTCTGTTTGGAGGAGTGAAAAAGGAAGTAGGTTGAAACTTGAATGTTCGTTCCCCAGCCTAAGGTAAGTCGCTCCATGCATCTACAATGTTCTAACCCAAGTAGGCAGCATCTGTACACCCGTCTACACTGTTTAACCCAATTGACCAATGACGAACATACTCGATGGTAAGACCATAGCTAAAAAAATTCAGACCCAGCTGCAAGAACAGACACAGAAGCTGATGTTGAAACATGGACGACCTCCTGGATTAGCAGTGTTGATGGTAGGTGACAACCCTGCTAGCGCTGCCTATGTTCGTAATAAGGAACGTGCCTGTGCTAAGGTGGGCATTGCTTCATTTGGTCGTCATTTTCCCAGTAACACCTCCCAAACAGAACTCGAGGAAACCATTAACTCGCTCAATCAAGATCAGCGTGTAGATGGAATTCTGCTCCAGCTGCCCTTACCCGACCACCTAGATGCTGTTTCATTACTGCACCAAATCCATCCGGATAAAGATGCTGATGGATTACACCCTGTTAATCTAGGTCGTCTGCTGCGGGGAGACCCTGGTTTACGTAGCTGTACACCAGCAGGGATAATGCGCCTGTTGCAAGAGTACCAGATTAATTTGTCTGGTCAAAAGACAGTAGTGGTAGGACGTAGTATTTTAGTAGGTAAACCCCTAGCACTGATGCTACTAGAAGCCAACGCTACAGTAACAATTGCTCATTCGCGCACCCAAGATCTGGGGGAGCTGACACGTCGCGCTGATATTTTGGTAGCAGCTGTGGGACGACCTCAACTGATTACCAGTGACATGGTAAAACCAGGTGCTGTCGTAATTGATGTTGGTATCAATCGCGTTAGTGATCAACAAGAAAAATCTCGTCTTCTGGGAGATGTCCACTTTGACTCTGTTCAGGAAATAGCCCGATATATTACCCCTGTCCCTGGTGGCGTCGGACCGATGACAGTGGCTATGCTACTAAATAATACGATCCTTAGTTATACAAAGAGGTATTCTTGAACAGTTTTGCTCTCGTGAAGATTGACAACAATCAATCAAACCGTTGTTTATGATTAAAATAATTTCATGTCACAGCAGGCCTGGTCAACAAAAGAACTAATTAAGAAGACTGAAAGCTATAAAATATAAAACTATTATAAATCTGTGTTGTAAGTTTTACGAACATATTAAATGTTGGGTTTGAGAGGGTTAGACTCTAGTTTAGCGCTACTGATAAATTTCATAAATTTCAAAACTCGACAATCCTAATTAGCATCAGTAAAGAGTTTTGTTCATCAAACGAGAAGTAGGAGAATTAGACAAGGTAGTTTCAAGAAGACCCCCAGCCCCGTAAAATTGTTAGAGGAATCAGATAATCAAGGAATCAAGGCATGGTAGCGACGGAGGGGCGACCTACCCCCAAGAGGGAATCCCCAAGTTTAGACTTACTAACTTACTTAAAAGAGCGAAAGGCTCTAATTGAGTCAGCTTTAGACCAGGCTCTGCCCCGAATGGAGCCGGACAAAATTTACGAGGCAATGCGCTATTCTCTGTTGGCTGGAGGTAAACGCTTGCGCCCGATTCTGTGCCTAGCTACCTGTGAGCTGATGGGTGGCACGGTGGAGATGGCAATGCCAACCTCCTGCGCTCTGGAAATGATCCATACCATGTCATTGATTCATGATGACCTACCAGCAATGGACAATGACGATTACCGTCGGGGTAAACTAACTAACCACAAAGTATTTGGTGAGGACATTGCCATCCTCGCAGGTGATGGTTTATTAGCTTATGCATTTGAATATGCGGCGGCTCAAACTAAAAATGTACCAGCTCCCCAAGTTTTGCAGGTAGTTGCTTGGTTGGCTAAAGCAGTCGGAGCATCGGGATTGGTTGGGGGTCAAGTGCTTGATCTCGAATCAGAAGGTAAGTCGGATATTAAAGAAGAAACCCTCTCCTTTATCCATACTCATAAAACTGGTGCTTTGCTAGAAGCCTGTGTAGTTTGTGGTGGAATATTGGCAGGGGCAACGGCAGCTAACTTACAAAGGCTATCCAAATATGCCCAAAATATTGGTTTAGCATTTCAAATTGTCGATGACATCCTAGATATAACTGCTACCCAGGAGGAACTAGGTAAAACAGCAGGTAAGGATATTAAAGCACAAAAGGCTACTTATCCTAGCCTATGGGGGCTAGAGGCATCAAAAGCCAAAGCCCAGGAGCTGGTGAATGAGGCAAAAGCTCAAATTGAATCCTTTGGGGAAAAGGCTCAACCCCTGATTGCGATCGCTGACTTTATTGTGAATCGCACTCATTAAGGTACTTGGTATTGGGGTAAGGCCAACGAAAGTTAAAGGATGAAGTCTTTAATCCTAGCCTACAGGAACACCAAAAACAAATATACTTCATCCTTAATTATACCCTAGAAGGGACGCTATCGGGGGAACATACTTCATAACTTCATACTTGATCCTTCATCCTTAATCGTTTCCCCAATGCTGAGTTACCGATGACCAATGACCAATTTAAAGTAAATAATTATGCAGGACTTTAGCGACATCCTAAACAACCAGGTGTTGCTGGTTGCGCTCATCGCTTGTCTGGTGGCTCAACTATTTAAATTTTTGGTTGATCTAACCAAAAATCGCAAACTTAATCTTCGGATACTGGTGACTGCTGGTGGAATGCCTAGTTCTCACTCAGCATTCGTCACTGCCTTAGCATTTGGTGTAGGACAAACGGTGGGATGGGCTTCTCCAGAATTTGCGATCGCTTTAGTGTTTGCCATCATAGTCATGTATGATGCTGCTGGTGTCAGGCAAGCTGCCGGTAAGCAAGCTCGAATTCTCAACCAAATTATCGATCAGTTTTTTAGCGAAGACAAAGAGTTGAAAGAAGACCGCCTTAAGGAATTATTAGGTCATACACCCTTTCAGGTGCTTGTTGGTTTGGTGTTAGGTATCGCTATTTCTTGTATAGCAGCAACGGCTTATTAATCATGTTAATTAGTAATTTTAATTAGTAATTTGCCATTAACTAGTTCAAGCGGAACTAGTTAAAAGCGAACCACCTTACGTTTTAGTAGGGTAACTCGGCGACTATCAACAACCATTGCCCAAAACCCCCCTGCGCTCAGTCGCCTTAAGATTGAGTTAGCTTGGGTTTCACTAGTTGTGTGTACTGTCAGTAAGTAAGGTCGCTGAGCATAAGAAACCAAGCCAACATTGACGCCCAGTAGTTGCTCTAGTCGGGATGCCACTTCTGGTTGATTGAAGTAGTCCACCAGAACTGCATAACCATCACCCAATCCCTGAGGAGTATAACCTTGTATAGTAGCAGTCTGTATAGTATTAGGCTGGCTTGACGGTGGAGATTGAACTACAAAAGCTGAGTATCCAACTACCTGATCCAGATAGCGTGCCCAATCTTTAGCATCGTTAATCCCTCTGAAACCCCCAACGCGAGTTACTATGTCTTCCAAATATTGACAAAAATTAGTTTTTGCAGTGTTGGGTAAAATTCGTTGAATTTGTTCGTGATTTTTCCTAGTTCGGCTAAGCACTAACAAAATGTACTCACCGTTTTGTGGTGGTTGGCATTGAGGAGTTATTGGTTGAGCATAAACCGAATCAAAGACACCAGCTAAAGCAGCCAGTGCTATCGATAAAATTTGTAAAATAAACTGTATTGTTTCCCTGGTCATAGATGATTAGAAAGTAGACCCATAGCCACTGTCTTGGAAGCAAAAAACTAACCATCAAACTGATGCCAGAGACGCTAGAGGGTCAGGTATACTATCTGATGGTGCCTGAAATTCACCAGTTTTGACAAATTCTAGGCGCAGCTTTAACCAGGTGATGAACTTAGGATTAGTAGAAATTATCGCCGTTGCTGGTTGCGGACATTCCTGCTTGACCTGGGACATTTGGGAACTTTCCAAGAATGCTGGCTGGTTGACTAACCAAAAGTCTATTTCTTTTTCCTGTTCATGGTAGTGCCTGGTACGTTCCCGAAGTACTTCCTCCAATGGTTCTTCTTCAAGGAATTGTTGACTGGCTAAAACGTAGTAGTAAGTTTGCATAGTTTCAGTTACTGAGGAAAGCTCAAAATTTACCTTGCATCGCTTGTTTCATTTCTCTGACCGCCCGTTCTATACCCACCAGAGATGCCCGAGCAATGATGCTATGACCAATATTGAGTTCTTCCATACCTTCGATACAAGCAACCGGGTAAACATTCCAGTAGGTAAGACCATGACCAGCATTGACTCGTAAGCCAGCAGCAATCGCTTGTTGGCATCCGGAGGCCAAAACTTTTAATTCTTTAGCCTGACTGACTTCATCAGTAGCTTCTGCATAACTCCCCGTGTGGAGCTCAATAAATTTAGCTTTTGTTTTAGCAGAAGCATCGATTTGGGCGGGATCAGCGTCTATAAATAAGCTAACGGGAATGCCAGTGTTCTGTAACTGGGCTACAACCTCAGTAAGGCGAGGCATTTGCCCTGCTACATCTAGCCCTCCCTCGGTAGTCACTTCTTCTCGTTTTTCTGGTACGAGGGTAACGTAATCGGGTTTGACATCTAGAGCGATCGCTACCATTTCATCGGTAGGTGCCATTTCCAAATTCAGATGAGTTCGCACCGTTTGTCTTAACAGAGCAATGTCCCTATTTTGAATGTGACGTCGATCCTCTCTTAGATGTGCGGTGATGCCATCCGCACCAGCAAGCTCTGCCAACACCGCTGCTGCCACTGGGTCAGGTTCTACAGTGCGCCGTGCCTGACGAATTGTGGCAATATGGTCGATATTTACGCCCAGTGTTAGCACGAATGTTTTTCTCCTGGATTTGACATCCTAGCCACGACCATAGCGCAGCTTGGTCTTGAATTCCAAGGCTTTAAAACCTTAGCTTTGAGCAACATAGCCTTTTCTAGTTTAACAGGGGGAGGGAACATCTAGAGAGATTATCTATCAAGTGTCTACAAGACAGTACCCCGTGAATTAGAAAGCCCCTCGCGAGGGGCGTGCGCAGCGAAAGGTAGTTCACCTGAAATTCTTAATCCTGGGATTAGATGTTTCTAGGTTGCAGTTGGTCTGAGGATGGTAATTTGACATTCCAGGCCAGTCCTAAGCGCTGAAGCAGCAGGATGAAGAACCAACCCAGGTCAAGTTGCCACCAATAATGTCCAAATCTTGCTGAGTTGGGAAAAGCATGGTGATTATTGTGCCACCCTTCACCAAGGGTCAAGATGGCGACGATAGGATTGTTCTTGCTCATATCAGAGGTAGTAAACAGCTCGTTTCCCCACAGGTGGCAAACTGAGTTGACACAAAAGGTGATTTGACGAACCAGAAAAATCCGAAATGCTCCGCCCCAGATTAAACCACCTAAGACTCCTGAGACAGAACCAGTCAAGACTCCACCCAGGAAACCAGGAATTAACAGGGACAGCAATACCCAAAAGACGTAGAGGTTGTCTATTCTTCGGATCAGCTTGTCCTTGATTAGGTCAGGAGCATACTTATAGGGAGGCTGCCAATCCACATTCACAATCCAAGCAATATGGGAATGCCAAAACCCTTGGATAAATCCCCAAAATCCTCCCTGGTGAAGATGGGGTGAGTGAGTGTCTCCGTCTTGGTCAGAGTAAATATGATGGCAGCGATGATGGTGAACCCAGCTAGTGACTGGTCCTTGAGCTGCCATACATCCAGCAATGGCTAAGAATGCCCTTATAAAGGGTCCAGTATGAAAGGCACGATGGCTAAAAAGCCTGTGATACCCGACGGTAATCCCGATGAAATTCAGGATGTACATCCCGAGAAAAAGACCAATATCGAGAGGCTGGACGTTCAGTTTCTCAAGGAACATAACTACTATCGCAGCGATTACTCCCACAGGGGACATGGCGATAACGATAGTAACTACAGTTTTCTGAAGTGTGCTGACTTGTGGGGCAGTAGATGAAGAGATTGACACTTGTGTTGTTTCGATAAGATACTAATACACCAAAACTAAGCATATCCGATTGCTTGTCAGTCTGGCTCTGTTTGGACTCTAGCTCCGTGCTTAGCACGAAGGCTATCAACTGGGATTTTTGGATTTTGGATGGTTGTATTTTCGGCTAAATCCTCCAATTCCAGGGATTTAAGTTACATTTGGGCTAATCCTGACGGTATTGGTCATGGGTGACCTATTGCAGCTAGCTAGGCATTGGTGTTGATTTCAATCAATTTATTCCTTGAGGATAAACCTGACTTAATTTGGATACGAGACTTTGGTACTTTAAACCTTTGAGCCAGCAACTCAATTAACTCCTGATTGGCCTTGCCATCTACAGGTGGTGACTTCAAATGCACCTTGAGTGTCCCATCGTCTGAGTCTTCTATCTTTTGATGTTTAGAATTGGGTTTAACTTGAACTCGCCTCTTCATCAATGAAAGTTTCGTCAAAATCTTCTGGCTTCTGGGTATCGGAAGTTTTAATGTAGTCACCGTTTACCAGAGTAGCATACTGATCCGGATCGGCTCTGGTAAGTGTAAAGACTTCTGTTGCGATCGCAACATAACCCTAATTCGAGCCAAACCATTGGAGTCAAACGACTGCGCCAATCGCGGTAAATTTCTTGACTCATCTTGCCCCTAAAAACTTGAGGTTCTTCAGTACCTACTATGCTAAATTTATAGTTTACCCCCCCGAAAAGCTTACTGTGTAAGGGTTATGAGGCTATTTAACCATAAATTTTTCCCATATAGCTGCCTCTTCCTCCTGCTCCGAAGTCCCTGCTCCGAACGCGCCCCGCGTGGCCTACGGCCTCAGTCCCTTTGGCAAAGTGTTAATTTAGCATAACAAGTACGGAAGAGCCAAACTTGACGCTTCATTTTTTATATTACAAATGTCATATAAAAGTAACTCAAGCAACTCATTTAGCAATCTGGTTTGGGTTTAGCTTGTTCTGTAACGGGTAGCTCAATGGGAGAGCGCCAATTTTGCCCGAAAGGGCCGAAGAATTGAGGGTTATCGTCTTCTAAACGAACCCCACCCTTGATTCACCGGAGGTTGCGGGTTCAAATCCCGCTCCGCTACACCAACAAATAAATGGGGCAGGTAGCTCAATGGTAGAGCGGATGGCAAGATCCTTACATCTTTGATTCACCCCTTGCCTGTAAAGGCTGAAGAATTGAGGGTTATCGACCATCCTTTTCTCATTCATAAGCTGTCGGGCATTTAAACGACATTGTCTTGATCCCAAGCGCGAGTGATGGAAACCCGCGTGGGGCCGACTGCATCGCTTTATTAAATCAAAAAAAAACCTGAAACTCTTTTCCGTATCTTGATGCAAAGCGCGAGTGGGACAAATCCCCCCATGAAGGCGCAGCCGTCGCTTCAGCATAGCTGCCAAAGGCCTAACAGCTTACTACATCAAAGTAGATTCAAACTCCTACTAGAAAAATGATAGGAGTAGAATAGAGGACAGCAGTAAAAACGGGGTTGTGGAGGGAAGAACGTTGGATGAGCTGAGAACTGCGTTAGAGTTAGCAACCGTTGAAGAATTACAACAAGTGACAGACATTCTATTCTGTCGTAGGTTTAATCCTTTAGATTACCTTCAGCTCCCTGACCCAATCGATATCCAAAGCCAAAACCGTGAAGCTTGGTTGGATTCCCTGGAAGACCGATTTCGCTTCTTGGCAGCAGATGGGGTAACAGTACTCAAGGGACGCACGAGTGAAGTAACCTACCGACAAGCCCTGATTCAAGTTTGTCGTTACCTCAAAATTCCTTATTCTCAACGTCTGACTACAACTGACTTGGAAGCAGAAATATTTCTTCACCTAATGGAGAAAACCTGGAAACGCTTACCAACCCAAGAGCAGCAATCCCTAACAGTACAGGTACAGAAATGCTTAGCTAAGTCAAAACTCCCTGAACCCTTACCTGTACAAATCCAGCACAATCCTATCGACTTTTTACTCAAAGGTGGTAGCGCCCTAGCATTGACCTCGATTCTAAAGCCAATAATACTGCAACAGGTGGCACGCCAGTTTGCCCTGCATTTCGCTCGCTATCAGGTGGCTAAACAAGCCCTAGTGAAGGGGGGTTTGGCAGCAGCAGCTCAGTTTCAGAACTACTTGACAGTACAAACAGCACGACAGGGAATGGCACTCAGTGCTGCTCGTTATGGGGTTACTCGGAGTGTTTTTGCCTGCCTAGGTCCGATCATGTGGAGCTATTTCTTCGTTGACTTAGGCTGGAGAGCGATCGCAACCAACTACGGTCGGATTATTCCAACAATCTTAACCTTAGCACAAATTCGCCTGACTCGTGCTGAGTGCTGGGAACCAGTTTAGATTGATAGTAGTGGTTAGTGGTTAATTGGTTCTTGGGAAAGAATAGACATCCAAACAATCACCTACAAATAGGTTGGAAGTGCGCTAAGCTGGGAACTCTTATCTTTCCCCTATTTCCAGCTTTAGGCGCAGTGGGGTTAGTTCTAGCTGTGGGAGATACTTGGCGGCAAAAGTACACCAGTATAATCTCAAAACCCCTAAACTGGGGATTGGCTATTTTGAGTATCTGGCTGCTCATTACTGCTAGCTTAGCATTTAACCCCACAGAAGCGTTCCTAGGTTTAGGGAATTTTATCCCCTTCTTCGCCGTTTTCGCTGGTTTGTCTACCCTAATCAAAACCCCAGCACAGCTGAGGCAATTAGCCTGGATTCTAGTTATTCCTTCCCTAGCAGTAACTATAATGGGTTTTGCTCAGATGGTTTTGGGTTGGACTAGCCCAAAACTATTATCACTAGTCTTTGGTTCAACCTTGGTAGCTAACGGGAATCCTCCAGGTCGGATGGATTCAGTGTTTTTGTATGCCAATATCCTAGCCGCTTATCTACAAATACCATTAATTTTAGGGATAGGGCTGTGGATTGAGAGGTTTCAAGCTAGGCGTTGGAGCTGGCATCGATTCGATTATCCGCTGTTGTTCTTGAGTGTGGTGGTGATCGGTAATGCGATCGCACTAGTTTTGACCAACTCCCGCAATGCTTGGATAATCGCTGTTTTGGCTTGCCTTGCCTTTGCCCTTTACTTAGGTTGGTACTGGCTGGTCACAGCAGTTACTGCTGCTGTTGGTAGTGTTCTGTGGGCATCATTTGGTCCAATGCTAGGGCGTCAATGGCTGCGTAGTATTGTCCCAGCATACTTTTGGATGCGATTGTCTGACCAGTTGTATCCCGACCGGCCCATCGCTACCTTGAGGACAACCCAGTGGCAATTTACTTGGTCAATGATTCAGGAACGTCCCTGGTTGGGTTGGGGGTTACGCAATTTCACTCCTCTTTACCAGTCACAAATGGAAGTCTGGCTTGGTCATCCCCATAATCTACCTCTAATGTTGACTGCTGAAACTGGCATCCCAGGCACACTGATGTTGAGTGGATTAGTTGGCTGGATTATGGTTGAAGGTATCCAACTATTAAGGGTTTGGTCAACCGTTGCGACCCCTACCACTAGACAAGATTGGCATCAAGACAACTTAATTCTGTTCAGTTATCTGGTGGCTTTTGGCAGCTGTACTCTATTCAATCTGCTGGATGTAACTCTGTTTGATTTTCGGGTTAATACCTTGGGATGGCTGTTGTTGTCAGCAATTCGTGGCGTGGCATGTCACATTTAACCTACCTGAGTTCTATATAAGGGAATTGGCTAAACCTTAGTTGAAAAGGAGTCGTCTAAGCACGAGTCAGGATAACCGCTCCCATGCTCCTTAGAATACACGAAGTTAACCTTGGTTTACCGGAATTGTCGGGTTTTGTGTGAGGATTAAAAGCTCAGCATCCTTCCAGATGTCACAATAATCGAAAGCGTTGTCTAACCAGTTAGGATAAAACTGCGGTGGCAAAAGATCGGGTCAGACAAAACATTAGGAATCCCCAAAGCTCAAACCCCACGAGCTATTACGAAATACTGGGATTGCACCCTAGTGCATCACCCATAGCTATCCGACGTGCCTATCGGCAACTCAGTAAGCGCTATCATCCTGATACAACCGACTTACCCACTGAAAGTGCCACGATTAAATTCCAAAAGCTGAACGAAGCCTATGCTACCCTGAGTAATCCAGAGCGACGAGCAATGTATGACCAAAAAATTGGTTATTCCCGCCTCAATGTTATTCAGCCACCCCCTAGTTTATTCCTAGGCCGGGGAACCCGGCCTAGGAGGCGCGCACCTAAAGCGAATTTAATTACGGGTCAAGCTCACCGGGGACGAGTTTAACTCAACTGTGACGATTACATGATGCAAGTTGTGCCACCGACCCACAGCTTCTCCTCTAACCAGCAGTGATGATTGAACGGGTGTGTAGGTCGGTTGTCGTAAAAAACTCCAATCTCTTGATCAAAAGCACTCTGATGCCGGGAACACTAATCCTAGCGAGATTACTGTTTTAACAGTTGCTCTAGTCAAGACCAGTATTCACAAGTTGTGCAACTAGCATAATGGATGCAGAAAGCGCGATTTTTGCCCCAAGAGTAAATTCCATCAAGTCCCGTCTCTCAGGTACATTTGAACCAACCTTTAGCCAGGAACATCAGGGTTCACTCATGCCTTACCCGACAGAGTTAGCTCAGATCGGGCAACAAATTGCTAAGACTATACTAAATACCTCAGAAACGCAAACTCTGTTGGCCATGCTGGCCAAGGCTATAGGAGAGAGTTTTCAGGTGGATAGCTGTTTAATTGGGGGGCTGGCTAACCCTAGCACTACACCCCAACTAGCCTGGTGGCGTGCTGATCAACACCTCGACCCAGAACACCGATACTACAAAAATCCAGTGCAACTGCTGGAACTCTTAACCACAGAGGATGACTTAGGCAGTGACTCAGTACTGGCAATTTCAGATTGGCAAAAATCCGATGCTTGGTCTAACTTAGATTTGGGTGAAGAAGTGCTATCTGCCAGGGCAATACTGAAGACCTCCACAAAGTTTCAGTCTGTAGTCAACGGGGTAATTGTTTTAGGAAAAGCCCAGCCTTACCAATGGACAAAGACAGAGCAAGAACAGTTAATTGTTGTATCCCAATGGGTATCAGTAGCAATTTCTCAAGTTCAGCTAACCCACCAAGTGAAGGCGGCTACTCGAGACCAAACTCTGCTCAACCAATTGAGTCAAGTGATGCATAGCTCTCTCAATCTCCTGGAGATTTTCCAGATAGCTACCACGGCTGTTGCTGAAGCACTTCAGGTGTCACGGGCACTACTGCTACTCTTAGATGAAACGAATCCCCTTGGTTGCACTGTACCAGGACAGCATTCACCAAAACATGATCTGACAGTCGTTTGTGAATGGTTACAGGAAACCTCTACTACTGATCTATTTTCAAAAGGCGACGCACTGTTAAATAAATCCTTCCCAGTTTCTGAGTGTTCTTGGTACCAACAGGCTCTCAAGCAAGCCCCTGAACCGATAGTCATTACCCATAGACCAGATCACCCGATTGGTAAAGCTGACCACCAGAGCATCTCACTCCTAGATCAGGTCCTATTGCCAGGGTTACTGATCTGTCCTCTGGTTGGGGCAGATAATCATGGCTTGCTATCCGTTAAGGTTTTGGGGTTCTTGGTCTTGCAAAATAGTCAACCTCGCCCTTGGCTAGAAAATCAAATCAACTTGGTCAAGTGGGTCAGTACACAAGTTAGTAGCACTATTATCCAAAATCAGACTCTCCAGCAAGTACAATCCCTTGTTGAAGAACGCACGGCTCAGTTACAACATAGTCTGAAAGTTCAGGCAGAGTTATACGAAAGAACTCGCCAGCAAATGGGTCAGTTAAAAGAATTAAATCGGCTCAAAGACGAATTTCTCAGTAGCATGAATCATGAGTTGCGGACACCTTTGACTGCCATGAGTCTAGCGATTCGGATGTTACGTCAACCCAAACTTGATCTTGAGCGTCGTGCCAAATATCTAGAAATCCTTGAGCAACAGTGTAATCAAGAAATTGAGCTAATTAACGACCTGTTGAGTCTACAGCAGCTGGAATCTGACCAGTCCCAACTGCAGCTGCAAAGAATTGACCTGATGCCGATGATTAAGCACTTGGCTAAATCCTTTGAGTACAAATGGGCGCAGAAAGGCTTAACCTTAACAATCAATAGTTCACTACCATCGCTCTTGATCAACACCGACGCTGAGAGCCTTAACCGTATCTTGCTGGAACTTTTAACCAATGCTGGCAAGTATTCTCACCCAAATACTACAGTGGTGATCGAGGTAACTGAGCAAATCCAGCAATCGGTGAAGCAGATTGTGATGAGTTTGAGCAATATTGGTCAGGGCATCTCTCCAGAAGACCTCAGACATATTTTTGATAAATTCCATCGCGGTCAGGGGATGACCCAAAGAGCAGTTCAGGGTACTGGTTTGGGTCTAGCGCTAGTAAAATGCTTAGTGCAGCATCTCAATGGCACAGTAGATGTCTCCACTGGCCCGTCTGACACTCCTCGCACCTCTCGGGTATCTTTCACAATTACTCTGCCCCAGGTTCAATCTTTTATGTAAAACTTAGTCATTAGTAAGTAAGAAGGCAAAACTAATCACTAATGACTAATAGCTCGGAAGACTAACTGGGAAGAATAGGTATTAAAGTGGATATGATCTGATTTATACTCCCGGATTGAATAGGAGTAACTATGAATAGCTGAGTATGCTCACAACTGATGCGCCCAAGCCACCACGTTGGCAACAACCTAACTATTCTCCCCTGGCTCGCCAGATCGATATTTTTACTGCGGCAGCGCAGTTTATGGTTTATTTATGGTGGGACAAGGTATCGGCTAATAATTCCCCCAAGCAAAGAAATCGTCGAGCCCAGTGGTTAGTTAGAAAGCTCTTAGACTTAGGTCCAACGTTCATCAAGATTGGGCAGGCACTATCCACACGCCCTGATTTACTTAGCTTAGAATATGTGAATGCCTTGGCGCAATTACAAGATCGGATCCCAGAATTTAGTGTAACCGATGCTATAACTCTAATTGAATCAGAACTGGGTCACGACATTCATGGTTTGTATCGGGATTTTGAGCATTTTCCTCTAGCCGCTGCGAGTTTGGGACAAGTTCATAAAGCCCGATTGCACACCGGGGAAGATGTAGTCGTTAAGGTTCAGCGTCCTGGCTTAGAAAAGCTATTTAACCTAGATTTTGAGATTATCCATCGATTGATTCGTTTTGTCAATCGATTTGTTCCGGGAACCAGAAAATATGATTTGGATTCCATCACCCATGAGTTTTTTAACCTGCTCTATCAAGAAATTGACTACATCCATGAAGGGAAGAATGCTGAGAGTTTTCGTCAAAATTTCAGCAATTATGCTCGTATTAGTGTCCCGAAAGTCTACTGGCGATATACAACTAAAAAAGTTTTGACTATGGAGTATATGCCGGGGATTAAAATTGATGACCGTCAGAGCCTGGAATCCCTAGGCATAAATCCTAAAGAAATTATTCAGCTGGGAATTTGTTGCTACCTCAAGCAGTTATTACAAGATGGCTTTTTTCAGTCTGACCCTCATCCTGGAAATATGGCAGTCTCTGCAGAGGGCAGTCTGATTTTCTATGACTTTGGCACAATGCTGGAGGTCAAGTCCATGACTAAAGACCAAATGCTCCAGACTTTTTTTGCTGTACTGCGTAAGGACACTGATCAGGTCGTTAATAGTTTAACTTACATGGGGTTAATTGAACCCATGTCAGATCTCAAGCCAGTCAAGCGATTAGTTGCTTTCCTACTGGAAAAATTTACCGAAAAGCCCATAGAATTACAAGCTTTTGAGGAAATCAGTAGCGAACTTTACTTAATGTTTGAGCAGCAACCTTTTCGCCTACCAGCACAACTGACATTTATATTAAAGTCACTAACAACTCTTGATGGGATCGCTCGTTCCCTAGATCCCCAGTATAATTTGTTAGCTGCTACAGAGCCTTTTGTTAAAAGCCTGGCTGTTTTTCAAGGGCGGGGGAATATAGTGGGGGAACTAGCTAAACAAGCTAGGGATTTTGTGAAATATAACTTACGTAAGGCTAGCGCTACCGAACTAGCAATTCGACGCTTAGAAGAGCGGCTCGAGCTGGGAGAGTTACAATTGCGGGTGCGTTCTGTAGAAAGCGATCGCACTCTCAAGCAGATCACCCTTGCTCTAAAAAGCCTAATTTATGCTTGTTTAACTGGATTTACTCTGGTAGCCGGTACTATTTTCCTATCAGGTCCTTATAGTGGATGGGCGATAGCCGCCTTTGCCTTTTCCGCATTCTGGTTTTTGATTTTGCTGCGTTCTCTGATTAACTTAGCCATTAGAGAAAGACTGGATAGGTTAGCCCAAAGGTAGGCAATCATATCTTAAATCGCCTACCTTTAATTCTTGTATGTAAGCATTCAGCCGTCAGCCGTCAGTGCTCAGCCGTCAGCGGTCAGCCGTCAGCAGACTTAACTCAGATTAAACCAATGCTTACCTCTTTTATTAAAAAGCTGTTCGCGTAGCGTGCGCGTAGCGCTTAAGCTGATAGCTGATAGCTGAGTGCTTACTCTTGTATTTTTTTCTTGCTTATATACCCCCAAGGGAATTCGAATCCCTGTCGCCTCCGTGAAAGGGAGGTGTCCTAGGCCTCTAGACGATGGGGGCTTATTGATTTCACTTTTATAATAATAGTGGATATTTTGGTTTGTGTCAAGTGTTTGATCAGGAAATTTTTTTCCACTCCCCTTACTTGATACTATTTCGCAACTGTTCTAGGCGCTGCTGAGCCTTGGCATCCAAGGAATTGACTAAAAAACGACCACGAGAGGATTTCTGTGGTCGGTATTTGCGGCGGGTTCGACGAGCTGTGAATTCAACATCGCTGAGCAACTGCTGGCAAGACATGCATTGAGCACCATACCCGACAACAGTCAATTGCTGTGCCCGATCTGAGGTAGCGACGATCAGACGTTTAGTTGGTTGAACAAGGTTGGTTCTATAGGAGGCGCAAAATTTTTCGATGTAAGTGTCTGCTGTCTCCCCGAAATCGGTGTAGTAAACGGATAAATTATTAGTTATCACCTCACGACTGTTAGGGGTATTGAGTGAGTGAGCATCAAAGACAATCTCAGTGTCATAGCCAACAAAGGCACTGTAATTGGCTAGGGTCTCAATTAACTCTTGGCGAGAACTCAGCAGACCATCACGATCACGGGTATTTTTCAGGAAAGACCAAGAGCCAATGACGTTATAGCCATCAACTAGTAAAATAGCCAGCGGTGAAGAACAAGACATTTTCCATGGGATTATACTATTTACAGTCCCTATGGACTGCTCATATTGGCCAGAATAAATTTAACATTTCTTTATATTAGTATAAATTGCACTTGAGAAAAAGGCAAAAGGATTGAGCAAAAATAACACTCAACCTTTAACTATTAAAACATATCATATTACAATAACAACAATAAGTGTTATAAATAACACTTATTGTTGTTAACAGTTAGCCGATTACAAATCCTACCACTTTCCGGAAACTTCCCGAGAATCAGTGATTAGGACTTACCAGTCTTTGCTTCAGGCGTTCCGGTTGACCTTGGTCAATGACCCGACCCTGGTCTAACAAAAATGCTCCATCACAATAATCCAACTCATCCAAACGGTGCGTAACCCAAATGGCTGTCAATCCTCTACTTTTGACTAAATTTCGCACTTGTGATACTAAATCCATCTGGGTATCTGGATCGAGTAGGGCAGTGGGTTCATCTAACAATAAAATCTCGCACTGTCTTGCGATCGCACCAGCGATCGCAATTCGCTGCTTCTGACCACCGCTGAGGGCATAGATCGGGCGTCGTTCTAGGTCTAGTAAATTGACCGCAGCTAGAGCTTCTTTTACCCGGGCTTGAACTTGAGCTAGGTCGAGCTTTTCTGCTACCAGTCCAAAGGCTACATCGGCACCTACGGTAGGCATCACTAGCTGATGATCAGGATTCTGGAAAACAAAACCTGCTGAACCCGCTAGGTAAATTTCACCGGATTGGGGGGACAATAAACCAGCCAGTAATCTAAGTAAGGTTGATTTACCACTGCCATTGGTTCCTAAGAGCATCCAAAACTCCCCCTTAGGGACTTCCAGGGAGCAAGATTGCAAAACTGTCCCCCCTTTAGGCCAGTTGAAGCCAACCTCTCTTACTTGAATTGCTGGTTGAGTCATTATATATCTTGCTGTTCCATGAATTTATTCAGCCATGGCAAAGAAGCCGGGAGTACGTCCTGAGCCTGTGGCTCCAGATTTTTGAGAAATCATTGCTGCACTGATCTGATCGCTGAGAACGCCAATTTTCTTCTCTGGCTGGTGATCGCAGCTGAGTTCTAACAACTGAGGATGCCCAGAGCGCATGGCTGTCAAAATTTCCTGGTAGGTCGCTTGCGCCTCTTCTTCTGACTTACGTTGCACAGACAGTGGCATGGGTGTATTCCTTAGAATCAAGTCAATGGTGAACATGGAGTATCAAGCCGTAGCGCGTTCTATAAATGTACTTCTTTTTCTTATCTTAGACCCCAGCCCAAACCGGGGTAAGAGCGGTATCTTGGGTGCAGTTATTACCTAATTTTTTTTTAAGGGGGTAGCAAAATTAAGAATTATGACATATTATGATAGTTATATTAGACGAACTTTACTTTTCTTTACTTAGACGCCCTTTAGTAAGGTAGCAAAGTTGGCAAGAAAGTAAATCGGCTTACCGTACTTATATATATCTGGAGATCCTTGCTATGACAGTAGCAGTAGGACGCGCCCCCAGCACCAGAGGATGGTTTGACATCCTCGACGACTGGCTCAAGCGCGACCGCTTTGTATTCGTTGGCTGGTCAGGCATTCTGTTGTTCCCCTGTGCCTACATGGCTTTGGGGGGCTGGCTAACTGGTACCACCTTTGTTACTTCTTGGTACACCCACGGCTTAGCCTCTTCCTACCTCGAAGGCTGCAACTTCCTGACCGTAGCAGTATCCTCTCCTCCCAACAGCCTGGGACACTCCCTGCTGCTGTTGTGGGGACCAGAAGCTCAAGGAGACTTGACCCGCTGGTTCCAACTAGGAGGGTTGTGGAGCTTCGTGGCATTCCACGGAGCGTTTGGTCTAATTGGCTTCATGCTGCGGCAATTTGAAATTGCTCGTCTAGTAGGCATTAGACCCTACAACGCGATCGCATTCAGTGCGCCGATTGCAGTATTTGTCAGCGTGTTCCTGATGTACCCGTTGGGACAGTCCAGCTGGTTCTTTGCACCTAGCTTCGGAGTAGCGGGTATTTTCCGTTTCATCCTGTTCCTGCAAGGCTTCCACAACTGGACACTGAATCCCTTCCATATGATGGGCGTAGCTGGAGTACTCGGTGGTGCTCTGCTGTGTGCCATTCATGGGGCAACGGTAGAAAATACCCTGTTCCAGGATGGGGACAAAGCCAACACCTTCCGGGCGTTCAACCCGACCCAAGCGGAAGAGACCTACTCAATGGTCACCGCCAACCGCTTCTGGTCTCAAATCTTCGGAATTGCTTTCTCTAACAAGCGCTGGTTACACTTCTTCATGTTGTTTGTGCCAGTAACTGGCTTGTGGATGAGTGCAGTGGGAATTGTAGGTTTAGCATTGAACCTACGAGCCTATGACTTCGTGTCCCAGGAAATCCGGGCAGCAGAAGATCCAGAGTTTGAAACCTTCTACACTAAGAACATTTTGCTGAACGAGGGTCTGCGGGCTTGGATGGCTCCAGCAGACCAACCTCACCAAAACTTTGAGTTCCCTGAGGAAGTACTGCCTCGCGGTAACGCTCTGTAAGACTCCAAGGCTGATCCCGAATTAAGGTTAGCGCTTGGATTTGCTCAAAGCCCCACCTGGAGGTGGGGCTTTGAGCAGTTCTAGAAACAGAAAACTGGAACGTTCTGAGCAATCTTCGCTGAACTTATAATTATGCTAGTTTCCAGAGGTTGCCATTTGAGGGATACTCTGTTATTGTAAGAAAAGGTAATAATCCTGGAAAGGTACAAAAAACCGCTTAGGGATTAAAGGAGGTGATGCCCATGGAAGATAGTAGTAAACTCATGGGTCATCTGGTTGGAGTTAGCCGGCTGTGCGCCGGGGCTGTTCTCTAGGAGTTAGCTGGATTCTCTACGGAGAATCTATATGACTGCTTAGGCAGGGCTACCTAAGAGTTCCTCTCGGCAGCCTGGTTTCAATCAGAAGACCCGCTAGACCGCTCTCACACCAGGTGTTATGGATTAACCAAAACACTAGCCGTGAGAGCGGATAGTCTTTTTTTGGGATTGTTGAAGGAGTGGATCTAACCATCATGGCTCAACTACTCAGCGATGCAGAAATTCAAGCCAAGGCGAGTCAGCTAGAAGACTGGAGTGTGGAAGGGAAAACCCTGCGTAGTAAAAAGACATTCAAGGGTTTTGTAGAAGCGATCGCTTTTGTGAATAAACTTGTTGAACCATCTGAAGTTGCAGGACACCATCCTGACCTAGAGATTTCTTACAATAAGGTAACGATTACTCTAACCACTCATGATAGTGGTGGCTTAACCTCAAAAGATTTTGACCTAGCGCAAGTTATTTCAGAGCTGGGTTAATATCCTTTCAATAACTCTAAATAAGTGACAATTGCTTTAGCAATAGACCCGCAGCTAGCGCAGAAGTTCATTCACAGGCATTGGCAAAAAAGTTTGTATAGCACTTTGTCGATAAAGGCTATAGTATAAGAATTGTTCCTCTAATAAATTGTTCCTGTAATAGGTTAATAGGTTTCATCGCAATAGCGCTGATTCTTATCTAAACCGCGAGAATCCCCGTACTTTACCGTATAGAGTAAGTGTAGGGATGGAGCGCGGGGCAAGGGTCGGAACAGAGCTTTCCAATGCGATGTACTAGGGATAGTAGGGAAAAACAAATTAAGAGCTAACCGCCACCTACGCGCCTGAACCTTGACAACCAACGAATATGGGGTGACCTTCAGAAAAAACTTGATAGTTTGAGTTATCTGTGGATGGGTAAAATTCCATAGGTGCGCTTTCCGTCGGCGAATTAAATTCGCCACGGGTCGCACCTGCAGTACAAAGAAAATAGAACTTTTTTGTATTGTTCCGGCGCGGAGGGGCATCCCGTGTCGTTAATAAAGCTTACCGAGTAACCTAAGCAGTAGCTGGTGTTGGTAAGAAGCCCGTGCTGTCGCGTGCTTGTCAGCGTCGGGAGTATGTCACCATCCTCCGTGATTGATCCGGGGGAGAGTTCAATAATTGTAAAGGTGTGAGGATTAAGAGAAGATGTCTAAACTACTGTTGAAGTCCCTACTGATAAGTCCTGCTGTAGTGGGTGCTGCTCTCGCCTTTGGTACCAATGAGGTACAGGCAGCCAACAAGGCCAACTCCTTAACAGTTGAGAATCAAGTTACTACGGAAGCTGCCCCACTTCAAGCTGTCCCAGTAAAGACAATGGCGATCGCGGCGGCCCCCACTGCTCCAGAAGTAAAGGATACCCCAGTTTTTTCCAGGTCGATGGGCTCCACCTTGGGTGAGGGAACATCATTAACTTTAAAGGCCGATACCCTAGTTCCTAAGGTAGACGTACCGGAGGCAGAAACAAAAATAGCCCAAGCCGTCCCCTCAGCCTCAGATAACAGCCAGCTGTTAAATCAAATTCAACGCTACGGTAAAGAAGGCAGTAACAGCCAAGATCAGGTAACTAGTGTTTCCCAACTGCGGGATGTTTCTCCTGGAGACTGGGCTTATGAAGCTCTGCGTAGTCTGGTAGAGCGCTACGGTTGTATCGCTGGTTACCCAAACCGCACCTTCCGTGGCAACCGTGCTACCACCCGTTACGAATTTGCGGCTGGCTTGAACGCTTGTTTGAACCAGATTGAGCGTTTAATTGCTGCTAGTACTGCTGACTTTATTACCCGTGAAGACTTAGAAACGCTGCAACGGCTGATTCAAGAGTTTGAGGCAGAACTGGCTACCCTCGGAGCACGGGTCGATAACCTCGAAGGTCGAGTCGCATTCCTAGAGGATCACCAATTCTCCACTACTACGAAACTGGAAGGGGAAGTCATATTCGCCCTGACCAATAACTTTGGTGATTTTGGGGAAGATGACAATAACCAAGTTGTCTTTGGTGACAGGGTTCGTTTAGTTCTCGACACCAGCTTCACTGGTCAAGACAGTTTAGTAACTCGTCTGAGTGCTGGTAACCTGAATGCCTTCACAGCGGGGGGTGAGATTACCCCAGAACTCACCCAGACCTTTAACACTGAGATTGATGGTACTGGTGACGGGAACGATATAGGAGTTGACTGGTTAGCCTATTACGGTGACATTCCTATTGGTCCGTTTGGTCAAGTATCAACTTACATTGCTGCCTTTGGTGGTCGGCATGATGATTACGTTCCTACACTCAATCCCTATTTCCAAGACTTCGATGGTGGTAGTGGCTCTCTATCCACATTTTCTCAACAAAACCCCATCTATCGGATTGGTGGTGGTGCTGGTTTAGGGGTTAGCTTCCAACTCGGTTTACTAGAGAGCGTGATTGGACCAAGTACTGTCACACTGGGTTACCTAGCTGGCAATGCGTCAGATCCTGATGAAGGTTCAGGTCTGTTCAATGGTGATTATTCTGCCTTGGGTCAGTTGAACTTCAACGTCAACGACCGCATTGGTGTGGGCTTTACTTACGTCCATGGTTTCCATAAAGAGAACAGTGCCATATTCAGCAAAGGCGCTGGAGAAGATGGTATAGTAGGTACTCGTGCTGCCAACTTAAATCAAGAAGCACTTCTTGCTAGTCGTATAGCTGATTCAGCTGACAAGGTAACCAACTCCTACGGAGCAGAATTAGCGTTTCGCCTCACCGACAAGATTTCCTTTAGTGGATTTTTCAACTACACCGATGTGATTGTGATTGGTGAAGGAGATGGTGAAATTTGGAGTTACGGCGGTGGTTTAGCCTTCCCCGATTTTGGGAAAGAAGGTAGTGTGTTAGGTTTCTTTGGTGGTGCAGTCCCCTATTCGGATTTGAATGAGATTGATACCCCCATTCACATAGAAGGCTTCTACAAGTATCAGCTATCCGATAATATCTCTATCACTCCTGGTGTGATCTGGGTGATTAATCCAGAGCAGAGTGACGGTAATGATGATGCTGTGATTGGTACCATCAGAACCACATTCACCTTCTAAAGACCCTGGCTAATTGCCCAAGGACTATTGAGAATTAGTTAGGTTTCCCTGCCCCTAGGCGGGGATTTTTGTTTGAAGGGGTGGGAGTGTCAAAAAATACTAGGATGGATGATGGATAACAACTAATAACTCAGAATTTCCAACAGTTATGCGAATTGCTCCAAATATTACCGAACTGGTTGGTCGGACACCTCTAGTACAATTAAACCGTATTCCTCAAGCAGAAGGCTGTGTCGCTAGAATTGTAGCCAAGCTAGAGGGCATGAATCCATCTTCGTCTGTTAAAGACCGGATTGGTGTTAGCATGATCAACACAGCGGAGCAGAATGAGTGGATTACCCCCGGCAAAACTATTTTGGTGGAACCGACCTCGGGAAACACAGGTATTGCTCTAGCAATGGCAGCGGCAGCCAAGGGTTACCAACTGATCCTAACCATGCCAGAGACAATGAGCATCGAGCGACGGGCTATGTTGCGAGCTTATGGTGCTCAGTTGGAACTGACACCAGGTACTGAAGGCATGGGTGGCTGTATTAGGCGAGCTCAGGAAATTGTAGAAAACACATCCAATGCCTATATGCTGCAACAGTTTCGTAATCCAGCTAACCCCAAAATTCACTATTGTACCACCGCTGAAGAAATTTGGGACGATACGGAAGGACAGGTGGATTTCCTGGTGGCTGGAGTTGGTACGGGTGGTACAATTACTGGTGTTGCTGAAGCGATCAAAAAACGCAAGCCCAGTTTTAAAGCGATCGCAGTTGAACCAGCTGGTAGTTCTGTACTTTCTGGAGGGTCTCCAGGACCTCACAAAATTCAGGGTATCGGTGCGGGTTTTATTCCAGAAGTACTCAAGGTTGAACTTCTTGACGAGGTGATTACAGTTACGGATGATGATGCGATCGCATACGGTCGTCGTTTAGCCCGTGAAGAAGGAATTCTTTCCGGCATTTCCACTGGAGCCATACTATCAGCGGCTATTGAAGTTGGCAAACGTCCAGAAAATGAGGGATGCCTGATTGTCATGATTCAACCGAGTTTTGGGGAACGGTACCTAAGCACCCCCCTCTTCCAAGAGCCAACCGCCACCACTGATTAGTGTTATGGGGCAAGGCGCTTCGGTTCAGTAGTTATCCTAAAACCTCTGGAAATCGATGGAAATATAAGGATTGAGCTTAGTTGCTACCTCAATTATACTATCGCTGCCGGTTTCAGTAGGTTTAGTGTAGCCCATGTCAGACTCGAATCACTACCAAACTTTGGATGTTCATCCCCACGCTACGACCCTAGAAATTAAACAAGCCTACCGACGGCTAGCCAAGCGCTTTCATCCAGATAGCAACAGCCCCACCGCTGATCCGGAAAAAATTATCCAAGTTAATGCTGCCTATGAGGTACTCAGTAACCCTGAGCGACGGCGTTCCTATGACCAAAAGAGGAATTACTTTCAGGATTCATTAGAGCCTCAGAATCGACAACAGCGAACAGCTCATGCCCAAAGACATTACCAGCATCATCGGCAAAAGGGAAAAAAGACTGATGCCCAGCTAGGGGAATGGTTGCAGCAAATTTATCAACCTGTAAACCACCGGATTAGTCATATCCTTGAGCCTCTAGAGGCTCAACTTGATGAACTCTCCGCTGACCCGTTTGATGATGAACTCATGGCAGAGTTTGAAGCTTATCTGGAAGAGTGTGGTGATCATCTCCATCAAGCTCAGAGACTGTTTCAGTCTCAACCTAATCCTGCCACCGTTGCCAGTGCTGCTGCTAACCTCTACTACTGTCTTAATCAGTTAGGAGATGGGATAGAAGAATTAAAGCTGTTTACCCTTAACTACGACGACTACCACCTACACACAGGTCAAGAACTGTTCAGAATAGCTTCCCATCTGCTCTGGGAAGCTAAAGACACAGTTAAAGATTTTTGCTAATGGGTAACCAATATTATTTTTTTAGCTTACCAACGACCACTAATCCAAATTAGTTTATCCTGAAAATAAGTCTAGTTTACCTAACTTGACATGGAATGCGTCATTAAGCGCCGTGCTGAGTTTTCAGCCAGCCACCGATACTGGTTACCAGAACTGAGTGAAGCTGAGAACCTTCAGCGGTTTGGTTTGGGGAGCAGATTTCCTGGACACGGACACAACTACGTTCTGTTCGTTTCCCTGACCGCTCAGTTGGATAAGTATGGCATGGTGAAAAACTTGTCTAAAGTCAAAACGGTGATCCAACGAGAGGTCACCAGCCAACTTGACTACGCTTATCTCAATGAGGTTTGGTCAGAATTTCAGCAAACCTTACCTACTACCGAAAACATAGCACGAGTAATTTGGCAACGCTTGGTTACCTATCTACCACTACTGAAGATTCAGCTATTTGAACATCCAAAACTCTGGGCTGACTATCAAGGAAACGGTATGGAAGTATATCTGACTATCAGTAACCACTTTAGCGCTGCTCACCGACTAGCTCATCCTGACCTCAGTGACGAGGAAAACTACCAGATTTACGGTAAGTGTGCTCGTCCCAACGGACATGGACATAACTATCACATAGAAGTGACAGTTAAGGGTGAAATGGATCCGCGCACTGGCATGATTGTTGATCTAGGCTCCTTGCAGCAAGTCATGGATGAGTATGTCCTGGAAGCTTTTGACCATACTTTCCTCAATAAAGACATTCCATACTTTGCCCGGGTTGTTCCTACTGCCGAAAATATTGCTATCTATATTTGTCAGTTATTGCAACAACCAATTCAAGAATTGGATGTCCAACTTCATAAGGTGAAATTGAGTGAAAGTCCCAATAACTCCTGCGAAGTCTACTGCACACCAGAGACTACCAAGTCAGCAGTAACATCATCTAGAGAAACTCTGCTGGAAAGAACTAATTAATAAAATCTTGCGAAGTTTCACCGAAAGCCTCGGGAAAATCTGGTAAGCACCGATCGCCGAATTAATTACCTACTCGCAATCTCTGTAACCCTTATATTGTAAGGATTTGAGTTTTACAAAATGTGAATGAATTTTGTGCACCTGCTTAGTATTAAATAGCTGATGAACAAAACACAGCTAACATAGCTTGCAAGCTTAACCGTCCGCTCACAAAAAGATTCGGAAAATAACAGAAGTAAGCTTCAAAGCATTGAAGCATCAGACAATCAATCTAGGTTGTTCTGTAGTAAATGTCAATTCGCGCTTGGTCAATTCGCGCTTGGGGCAAAAGCGCTGTCAGGCTTTTTCGACAGCTTTGAGAGATGCGTCCTCATCAATTGGTAAATTGATGTGCTATACACGGCTTACCGTTATGGGGCGGAAATACCGGGTTAAATGTATCTGAGCTTGATGTAGTTCAATAAAAAAGTTTAGCACAGTCCCTACCTACAATCTTTGATGGGCAGTGGCGTGCTTTCATCGCTGGCAAGCGTAGCATGCGCTACGCCCATTAGCCCTAGGCTGAATGCTGACCTAGGGATTTTTATTTGCTGAGATTAAATCATCCATAAGTTAGATTTAGTATAGCATTTGTTATGATATTGGTAAAGTTGCGGTAACCACCATTAATGCGGTTATCATGGTAGTCAAGTACCCGCACTCGTACTGTTAGGTTGAGCTGCGCTAAATCTGAAAACCGTCATATTCTCGTTAATGCCCTGTGGTATCTCACTCAAAGGATGAGATCCGACCTTGAGCAATTCAAAACAAGGGAATATATGGCAAAGGATTTTACTCGATTGCGCAAACTTAGAAAACTACAAAACTCTTGATGATCCTTAAGAGGCAATAGGAATGGAGAGCCGGTTGCCGTGTGATGACAGCGAATATAGGGAGCGTCTAGTAGAGGCAGCACGCCAAACTTTCGTTCCTACATTACCTGACAACATTCCAGATAATGTTCATGACCTTGCGTCAAACCATCGCACCGGTGAAGCTGCTCAACTTTTAGAGAAAGGGATTGAGCAGCACCAGCGATGTCAATTATCCGCAGCAAGACAGTCGTTTCAAGAAGCACTAGCAATGTATGCGCAATTGGCAAATAGACGGGGTCAAGGAAAAGCTCTGAGTGGTATGGCCCTGACTGCTTATTCCTTGGACAACTTTCAACAAGCCATAAAATATAGTAACAAAAGTCTTGCGATCGCAAAAGACATCAAAGACCAGCGTCTTGAGGGCCAGGTTTTGGGAATTTTGGGAAATGCCTACCGTCACCAAGGAAATCACCTCAAAGCCATTGACTATGGTCAAAAAAGCCTAACTATTATGCGGCAACTCCAAGACCGACTGGGAGAGGTGACTGCCTTGAACAATCTAGGATTGGCCCATAAGGCACTAGGGGATTTGCCCCGAGCAATAGCTTGCCAGCAACAGAGCCTCTATGTTGCCCAGAGTCTTGGGTTACCGCAGCTGGAAGAGCGAATTCTGAGAAATCTTAGTAACTCCTGCTACTCCATCGGTGATTATGCTCAAGCTATTGACTATTACGAGCAGCGTTTTGCGATCGCACAGCAGATGGGTGATCTTCCCCTAGAAGGACAAATTCTGGGCAAGTTGGGTAATGCTTGCTTGGCACTAGGAGATTATATTCAAGGGATTTACTATATTCAGCAGCAATTGCTCAAAGCTCAACAAATAGGTAATCGCCGTCTAGAACAACAAGCTTTAGGTCGCTTGGGAAAGGCTTATGATGCTTTAGACAATTATGGCCAAGCGGTTGAATATTATGAACAACGTTTGAGTATTGCCCAAGCCATCGGTGACCGGAAGGCAGCAAAAAAAGCCATAGCTAGTCTGAAAGCCGCTTATTACTCTCAAGGAAACTACACTAAAGCTATGGAGTACCATCAGAAAAATTTAGCACTCACTAATCCATAAGAGAAATGGTACTTCTGGTCGGGATAAGGCTCGTACTTATTAGCCATTACCAAAACACCGACACTGATCTCTATCAAAATAGCGATAAAATAGGGTTCACTTATTTATTGTCGTCTATATACTTGCGCTGGCTCGGAGGGGCGACCCAAAGTAGACAATAGCCGCTAGTGGCTTTTTTTCCCCCAAAGTTTAACCGGATTCCTGCCTCTATGGCATCCTTTTGACACTCTAAGTTATCCAAATAGCCCGCATTCCATTTGGTTATATTTCTGGCTAATTTGCCCTCTTTACTGATTGCCCAATTTAAGGTAGCTGCTTCGTCTAGGGTTAGTTGTCTAGAACCATTGGGGTCTAATTTTGGTTGACTTAACTCAGATAGCCCCCAACCCGCTCCTAGTCCACAAACCAATGACAAAACCACAGCTCCACAAATGGCTGTAATGTTTGTAAAAGGAGATGCCTTAACAATCGGAAAATCCATTGACCCTTTGGGTGGATAGGAACAGGGCTGTCTTTCTGACTTGGATTCTATGGTTACTTTTGATTGCTCTATGGCAGACGCGTTCGCCTTTGGCGCGCTCTGAAGAGCGATCGCTTTAGCAATTTCTTGGCGCTGAATATCCACGGTGGATTGCCCCACGACATCAATCATCTGCTGGATATCCTTTTCCCAACTTCGGAATAACTGCTCTAAGGATTTAGGAGTATCTGCTAACATTGTTTCCAAACTGGACGTTGCTACCAAAAATAGGAATAGCGGGTCATTAGCGTCCAATTCTGTCGCAACAACTAAATCTAAAATTTTTGCCTTAAAGCTATCGGAACGTCCTTCTAACAGCTTTTCCAATAGAGAGTAATCCGTCTTATCCCTCTCGTCAATTAAATCTGACAGACTTTCAGGTTGCTTGATGTGGGAGAGGTTTTCTTGAGAAAGATTACTTCCTACCATTTCCCTAATTCCTTGTTTGCTTACTTCTTTATAAATAGCCATAAAATTCGATAATAACAAGATTTGTAAATATTTGTTACATAGAGACGTTAAAATCCTGAAACGATAAAAATTCTCTGAAAAAAGGAACGTTACTATAAGGGGTTATATGTACATAATCAATCCGTTGCTCTGCTTAGAGAGTACTACCAAGAAAGAGAAACAGTCAAAAACTTGAACAGGTTAAATCAGTAAGCATTCAGCAGTTAGCTAACGCGCTACGCTCAGGCTGACTGCACCTCAAGTAGCGTGGCCTACGGCCAATAGCTGTTGGCGTAGCCTGCGCGTAGCGCATATGCTTACTTAAATCAAGGGATTTAGAAGAAGGAATTTATGGCTATGACCCACCTAATTGCTCAAACTCATCACACTGATCCTCAGATAATTGATGATGATTTTTTGGATTATCCCCACGTAGATCATATCTGTCTTCAATTAGAGGAAGTCACCCTAGGAGCTTATAGCCTTGATAACCAAATTGTTTTTAGCTTACGGCAAATGTCTATACCGATTAGACAGTCTCCAAGACAAGCTCAACAATTTCTTGAAGAAAATGGCTATCAAAAATTATGGGTTACTACTCCTTCCCAGAGAAACTTGACTGTTTATCCTCTCAACAGCTTACTGGCTTATTGGAAATATTTAGTTTCAGACAATCTCATCCCCCCCTACCTGGATAAAAATCAAACAGTTTCCTTAAAGCAACTCATTGAACAATTAGAGAAAGACCCAAATCAATTAATCCAACCAAGGGTAAACTTAATTAACCAAGATTCAGATTTGCTAAAAGCAACCCCGACTAGGATTACAATTGGTCAATCCCAATTAGAAATATTAAAGACAGAGGATGATCAGGAGTTTCGGGTTAGTTTATCCGCTGCCATGGATGCCATAGGCTCATCGGTTGCTTTACTGGTGGGAATTATTAACTCAAGGAGAAAACTAAAAAAATTGAAAGCCAAAGGTTTTTCGGGTAAGATACTATACTGTTATACAGAAACTCAAGGGATAATGAAAACTATGAGTTTAGGAGATTGTCTTCATATTTGGGAATACTTTGCCCTGAAAGGCAATACTAAAGCTGTCTATCTCCTATCGTCTTGCAGCAAACTGGGGATAAATTCTCTGCTGGAATTTAAGTCTTAATCAGCAGTTATAGCAAGGAAAGTATAGTTTAGGACATAGTATTTTGTTTTCAAGGTAACAGGGTTCCCCCCTAACCCCCCTTAGTAAGGGGGGAAGGGAACAGGGAACAAAATATGTCTTAACCTTTACTTCGACTGCTATATTTAAACCTAATCAAGGTATAAAATTCCTTGATTAAACTGGTTGGTAATCGGTAAGGCTTAAGTGTTAATGGGTAATGGTACGAGAGTAATCACAATTACCCATTACCCATTACCCATTACTCATTACATCGGATTAGATATCAGATTAAGTCCGGTTGAATACCCATAATAAAGAAGATTGATGGGGAGATAGTGTGCTGTAAAAATTGGTATTAAGGATAATTATCGGGACATGATATCACTTAAGACCCAACATTTAATCGTTCTCCCCACAAGGTAGTTATTTCCCTAGCAAAAATTGATTTATCTGGTGAAGAGGAAGGCTTACAAACCCCTTCTGCTCGATTTTCCATTGCTAAAACTCTCTCGGTATCCTGAGAATACAAGGGAGTCATTGCTTCTCGCTGCTCTAATAGATTTTCCAATTCAATTTTAAAAGGAGTTCTCTGACCTTGATGGAACACTCGCTGCACTGCTGATTCTACAATGGCACGAATTTCTGCTCCAGTACATTTTCGTGTCGCACTCAATAATCGACGCCATTGTTTTTCTGTTAATGGTCCATTTCCCTCCCGATAACGAGGATCAAATCGGCTAGCATGGAGTTTAAAAATCTCAAACCGCTCAATCTCTTTGGGAAAACCGACATAAAACAGTTTGTCAAATCTGCCAGCACGAGTTAATTCTGGAGGCAAAGCATCTAATCGGTTGAGAGTTCCAATCACAAATGTGGGAGTTGTTTTCTCTTGCAACCAGGTTAATAGAATTCCTAGAATTTGTTTGGTGTTATTTGTTTGGGAATCAAAAAACTTGTCCAATTCATCGAGAAACAAAACACAAGGACTCGCGGCCTCAACTCGACGCAAGAGTCGTTTTAAATGGGTTGGACTACTACCAATTACTAAATCCACTCCCATGCTAATTAAAGGAAATCCTAAGGTTTGAGCACAGACTTTGGCAGCAAAGGTTTTTCCTGTTCCTGGAGGACCAATCAATAGCCATCCCTTGGGCAATGGAATCCCATAAGCTCTGGCTTGATCAGAAAAATCTTGTTTCACCCATTCCAAGGCTTGTTTCAGTTTATCTAATCCCCCAAATTCCCCAACATCAGGTTTGAGGAACTCTAAACCAAATCCTTTGAGTCTGTGAATTTTGTAATTGATTAATTGCTTGGCTAGCTCTGATTGAGATTGGGCTTTGTTGACTGCTATATGAAATTGCTTGCGTTCGCCTTTGGCGCGCTCTTCAGAGCGATCGCTTAACAGGCAAGACACTATGGGGGCGTATTTATTTTTTTTCGCCGCCAGTTTGACTGCCATCCGAATTTCTTCCGGAGTCAATCCCCCGATAGACCGAGCTAGTCTGTCGTCTAGAGGTGTTTCTTGGTCAGCCAAACCATATTCTACTAAATGAGTTTTTAATAATGCCGTGACTTCCTTGGGTTCTGGGAAAGGAAATTCGGCAGCAGGAATAATTGAGTTTAAAATTCGAGGTAACTCATTCTCCCCCGTATCCAAAAGAATTAGAAACTTATCGCTTGAGAGACCAAAGTTGTAGAGAACATTAGACAATGAGGTTCTGATGGTTATGGTTTGCCCACTGTCAGCACTATCGAGTAAAGACGGTAAATCTTCTAAGATAAATAGAGCTTTACCAGAATAGGCTTGACAAAAATTCAACACTTCAACAACCTGTGCAAATGGCTCACGCTCTTCTAGGACATTAACCATTGAACTTTCTAAGGTATCATAATTTCCATCCCATTCAATTTTCTGAAATCCACGACTAGCTAAATTCCAGAGGTAAACCAGGAATACTCCATGGTGAGTAAGACTCTGACAAATCCACCTGAGTACATTGTGTCTTTCAATCAAGGGAATTCCTATAGATACTGCTCCATAGCATTCTAATAATGTCCCAACTTCGGGTATATTCATTTTCAAGCAAACGTTATTGATTCAAAATGAAATTATAGCAATCCTAAATAATTTGTGAACAATACTTCCATTTAAACTAGTCTTTGCTAAGAAAGTAATGAGTCCTGAGTAAGGTAAGCATTCAGCAGTCAGCAGTCAGCAGTCAGCCTTTGGGTGATAGCTAATAGCTAATACATTATAGCTGATGCATTATAGCTTATAAATTATAGCTAATACATTATAGCTTATACCTGTTCGCGTAGCGTGGCCATTGGCGTAGCGTGGCCTACGGCCAACTTGGCCTTGGCTGATGGCTGATAGCTGATAGCTGAATCCTTACTGAGTAAGACCTGTGACTGTTCACGAATTATAGAGGATTGCTATATCAGGTTGTTTATTGTTGAGGGTTAACAGTTAACAAAAAGCCTTACAAAGATAGCTCCTTTGATTTCTGTTTGAGATTAATCGGTTCCGAGAAAGGTGTTTTAGCTGGCGGTTGAAAAGCCTGTCCATTGCTTGAAGCTAGTGCTGTTAAACTGGAGTGAGCAAAGGGGTTAGGAGCACCTAGGCTTTGAGATTTTAGAGACTGCACTGATGATCGAGAGGGCTGAACTAGTCGTTGTGGCGCTTGGCTCATTAAAGGTTTTAAGGCTTGCTCAAAGTAGGATAAATCCCGTTGTGTCATCTGGGACATAAATTGTCCTTTCTGCTGTGAAAAGATGGTTCCTCGTCTGTCCTTAGCCGCAATTGTGATATCGCCATTGGGAGTTGCTCTCCAGTTATAGTTGAGTTTACCTTCAACCTGGACAGTATTTCCTTGTGATTGGGCATACTCGACCAATGTATCTGCAACTGCCTTGACACGGCTAAAGTAGTCAGCCTCAGAAGCTCCTAATTGCCGAAACTTTCCCTCAGGTTTCTGTCCCCAATCTAACTGCTTTTTTACCTGTGAAATTTCTTGATATTGCTGTTCATTGAGTTTGGGTTCTCCCTGTACAGTGACCCCCATAGCACCAGCGCGAAACTTTATCAATTCCTTACCTTTTTTGTCCCTCATTGCATAGGAATTATCCTCGCGATGAATCGTATACTCTGCTGATTCATAGGTATCTTGTCCTGGTGATGCTTGAGAATTGATTAAGCGTACTAAGGTAGCAGCAGCTTCTTTTTGACGGGATGTTTCATGGTAATTAGACACAGCATTTTTGAATTTTTCCACTTTTTCTGAAATCGGTGAAACAACCTTTTCCCACCAACTCGGCTGCTTGGATTGAAGCATTCGGGCTTCAATCAATTCAGATAGAAACTCCGATTGCATAGCTTCTTGTTTTTGTTTTTGAGCACTACGAAGCATACGCATCTCATTAACCTGGCACTGCAAAAACTGCTTTAGTGGTGTATTCTCTAAAGCCTGCACTGAGCGTCGTACTGAATATAATCCACCTCTGGTTTCAGTATTAGCTTTTACGGGTTGGACTTTTGGTTTTAAAGATTGGTTTTGTGGTTGAATTGGACTAGATATCTTTTGTTTTTGCCCCTGTAGCTGTTGTTCATCAAAAGCGTTAACCTTTACCACACCTTCATCATTAGTTTGTAAAATAACGATTCCATCCAATTCTACTTTTTTATTGGTGACTCCAATCATCTCTCCTACAGATGACTCTTTGGCTAAAGTCAACTGACCAATGATGTCTGAGTTCAAGTCATTGACCAACTTATCTCCATCTTTACCATAGACTACTTTATCCTCATCGGTAATTTTAATTTCAGGCTCTTGATTACTATTGTATACCTGACCATTGAGTTGTTGAGCCTGTCGATTTTGTTCTTGCTTTTGCTGCTGCTTTTGCTTAAATGCTGCCAGTCCACTTGACCATTTGGAAATGACACCTTGGTATTGTCCTTGTAAAGATGATACATAGGACTCACTGACTATTGTTACTTTTGCCATGGTTTTAAACTCCTAATGCTCCCAACCCTAAGGCTCCAAAAATTGCTGCTCGGTGCTGCAAGTTCTGAGTGCGATCAAGCAAAATATTTTTTCCTCGATAAAACACGCAAAGCTGTCCATCAAAATACCAAGCATTGTAGTCACTGACCTGATCCTTGTGCCTAGGCATTTCATAGGGTATGCCTTTGGACACCACTACGCCAGCTAATAATCCATATTGATCAAAAATCTCAATCACATTAGGAAAATAGTCGATGGGTAATGAGGGTAGATCGGATACGTTATTTGTTGCCTTATCTAAATCATCTACAGGATTTATTTTATAGTTAGAAAACATGGCTTCCTCCAATTACACAATTTTAAAGTTATCAGATGGCAACTTACCCTTCACCGAACGCCAAAGGCGAACAACCTGCAACCTGCAACCTTCAACCTGCAACCTGTAGGGTGCATCTCATTGTCTTGATGCAATAGCGAGTGGGGGAAACCACGGCAAAGCGCGAGTGGTTTGAAGTTACCGTAAGACAGTTGAGCCTTAATCAATGGAGGCGCGCTTTCCTATGGCGAATTAAATTACGGGGTCGCGCCTCAAGTTTTAACCCTTTTTTGCATAACCTACCAACCATAAAGGCTCAACGTAATCAGGTTTCGTCTCCGGGGGAACCCCCAAGACCGCGCTGCCTCCCCTGTTCCGAAGCTGCATCGCTTTTACTGTTTGACCCGGTGGGTGGAATGGGCATCTTGCCCGTTACAATCGAACGGGCTGTCCCAACCCGGGCGTTGAGGCGGAAAATGAGGGCGAGCCCGTCTTATCACGCACCCTACGCAACCTTCAACCTGCAACCTGCAACCTGCAACCTGCAACCTGAAACCTGTAACCTGTAACCTGTAACCTGTAACTTCTATGAAAGTAACTCATTAAAAACTTCCTTCCAGAAGGTCTGGTGAGACATCTTGATCAGATAGACGTGGAGGCCAATGAGAAGTTGCCGTGGATGACATAGATCCAGATTTTGGGATTAGTGCTGGGGTAGGAGAAAATGATGCTGGTGCTTGTCTAGCTCCATCTGTTGGCAATGGAAATAATTGCTCTACTAATGCCATTCTCTCCTTAAGTTGACGCACCCTTTGCTGATTAGAAACTCGGTGAGATGCTCTCTTGACTTTAATTAAATGCTCTCGAATACTCTCCCATAAATTTTCTGACCACTCCTGCTCTTTAAGATCAGATTCAGGAATTTGAATTTGTTCTAACAAAGGCACATAGCTTTCTTTGGCTCTTTGATAAGCGGGATTGATGATCACTGCTTTACCAGTAGGTAATTTAATAAACTGAGCGGGCTCTAAAAGTGGTCGCTTGTTTTTTTGATCGGATTTAGAGTGAGAACTGCCCCCTGTACCACTACTCTTGGATTTGGATTTGAAATGAATTTGAAACTCTCCTAATAGGTCAGAGAAGGTTTTAGCGGAGTCTGGATCTTGGGGATTAAAGATGAACTTTGTAGCTGTACCTCCTAGAATAGCTCTGGTCAGCTCTTTGCCATACCTGTTTTCTAATTGTCCTAAGTTTTGATAGCCTAGAATACCACAAAACCCATCTTCTCGGTTTTCATTTAACCAGTTTACCAGCTGGGGTAAGTACAAACTTGGTAGCTCATCTAGGGAAACAACTAGAGGGTCTGTTCGAGGTTTAATTCGGGATACATTTCGGTTAATTACCATATGGAGGATTGTTGCTAATAGTGGTCCGACAATATCCCGGTTATTTCGATCTAACCCAAAGACGATGAGTTGTTTTCCTTCTAAATCTAAAGGTAAGGTGGTTTTTCCGCAAAATGCTCCCATAAAGTCTTTTTTCAAGAATTTTTGGAAGGTTCTCTGAGCAATTCCGATAATACCGGCTACGGTTTTTTCACTTTCTTTGATGCTAATGATTTGGGATAGGGGGCGAGTGGTCCAGACATTTAATTTCTCCTGGGAAGCAAATTCCAATCGGCTAACTAGGTCAGGCAAACTTAAAATTGCCTGTGCTGTCATTATATCACAATATCGCTGATTTTCTACTAAGGTACCAACTGCCTTTGTTAACAAAAAGATTCCTTCGACTAAACTATCACCCGCATCTTCAAAGAACTTATCACCACTGGCTTTTCCGCCAGTTAAATCTGTATTTCGGTTAATGACTTGGGCGATTTGACCGGCTGCGATCGCATCTTCTTCATCTTTGAGTAAATCCAAGGGATTACAGACATCTGACTCGGGAAAACCAGGGGCAAAAATATGTACGTTATAACCTCTTTTTAAAGCATAACCCACAGCTCGTTTTGCTTGCGCTGGATATTTGAAGTCATATATAATTGTAGGAAATCCTTGGTCAAGGGATGAACGAATTAGAGGGTCACAGACTGAAAAGGATTTGCCTGAACCACTGGCTCCAATGGCGGCAATTCCTCGTTGGGCATCGGGAAGATATAAGGACTCGGCAGCAGGCTTAAACCAATTGAAAGCTTCAGGTTTCAGTTGCTTTTTCAATTTCCCCTGCTTTATCCATTCTTGCTCCTGACGCTTCTGAATGTCTTCGGGAGTGCCGACGTAGAGAGCAACGGAGTTTCTGGAAAGATTAGCCATCTGTGCCTGAGCTTTTTTACGAGCAGCTTTTTTCTCCTTTTTCCCTCCCCAATAACCTGTAGCTAATTGACCTTTCTTGCCATCCGGTATTATCGCTAGCAAACCCAAAGCTATCAAACAGCTGGTGATGGTGATTCCCTGATTAGTTTGGGAAAAATCTATAAGATTTTCTTTGGTAAGTTGCTGATAAATTAATCCCGGAGGTAGACTAACAACATGATTTGGAGTCTGTTTCATTTTTTTTAAAATTGAAAATTGAAAAAGGACAATAAACACAGGACTTATGCAATCAATCTCTCGGTAGGGTGCGTTATTAACTAATTATACTAATTTTGCGTAAGTCCTGTAACAATTAACAATTTTCAAATTAATGACTAAAGTAAGCCTAAAAAGATTGGATCTTTCTCCTGGTAGGATAGAAATGGTACAGGACCAATGAAATAGGGTGTACAACCTAAATCCACAAAAGTGTTACGGATACAATAGCGGAAAAACAAGGCTGTACCAGCAGAGCCTTCTGTTTCTGATGTATCCCAAACTACTACCTTAAAGGCATCGCCAAAGGGGTGTCTACCAGTGGGTTCCATCCCATCATTTATTTGTCCTAAAAAACCGGAACCTCCCTGAACTTCTTGATATTTACCACTAATCCACTGCTTACCTTTGATACTTGGTTGACCAGCTAATTCGATATGAGCACATTCACTGTCACAGGGAACTTTAAATCCTTCTTGATCACTACCGGAAATGGTATTATAGCGTTGAGATTCAGCTATGCCAAAGGCAATATCCAAAATACCAATGGCGCTTCCTTGTGCTTGAATCGGATTGGGAAATTGGGAAAATGGTACTTGGGATAAGCCAGGAACTTGAGCGATATTGGTATTCTGCCAATCCTTAAATGCAGCCAAGGGAGCAACATCAATACCAGGTAGGGAATCTAAGGTATAACCTGATAGGTCAAGGGTGTCAAAGGAAAGGTCTCTGAGGTGGGGTGAGAATGCTAAAAAGTCTCCTAAGGTTTCTGTTGGGTCAAAGCTACTGGCCAAATTGATCGATAGTAAACCAAAGACTGGTTGCAGCTGTTCTATAGTATATCTCTCCAAATCAGGGATGGCGTCTACTAAGCTACCTAAGGTTTGGGAGCTCATTAACCCAAAATCTGCTAAGGAAAGATTTCCTAAGTCGAATCCGGTTAGGGACATAATGTTATTCAAGCTAAAATTTTGTAGCTCAAATATCTGCTGAAAGTCTCCTAATTTCATATATTGGTCTGGTGTTTGACCAGCTAACCATATCCTTGATGGGTCATAACCTACGGCTTTAATCACGTCTGAGGAGGCTTGAAAAGAACCCCCTTGAGAAATACCGGGAAAACTTCCGAAGGTGACTTGATTCCAATTTGGTAGTTTAGTTCCCTCCCAAGCGGTGGTTGGCAGATAGTCTTTCAGAGGATAACTTGCAGCATTTAATGCTACCTTGGGTTTTACGTTTGGTTTTACGTGTGGTTTTACTTGTGCTTCTACCTTGGGTTCAATTTTCGTTTCTTTTACTGGTAGTTTACTGTTTTGAACAGGAGTAAGAGTTGCGACCGCTGTTGGCATTCTTAATCCAGAGGCAATAAGAATACCAGAAAGTAAAAAGCAAAGACCTAAGCCAGTGACGAACCAATATAGTAAAATAAACCCTTTTCGCCTATGCTTATCCATTTGCAACCAAGGTTTATTTTTATTGGATTTTCTCTGATGCTTACTGCTCATTATTTTTCTCCTGGATTACGACTTCTTTAGTTAGGACTTCAATGGTGTTTTTCTGTTCATTCATTTGTGAAATGGCTGTTGGAACAGTTGGACGACGACCCATTTTTTGCAATTTATCTGCCAATTCCAAAGAAATACCGGCTTGAGTGGCGGCATTTGAAATAGTCTGACCGTCTTTGATAAAAACTACGAAATTATCTAACTTTCTATGAAGTTCTGAACCCTTGACTAAAAGTCCTTGTAAGGTTGCTCGAAAGATCCCCCGCTCTATGGCATCGACGACTATAAAGTCTACGGAAGGAGTAGGCTTATTAAACTCAATGACTACTTCGCTAGGTCGGTCAGCTGGAGTCACTTTAAATAAGTAAATTTGCCTACCCTCAACAGAACGAGTAACTACTGTCAAAAGTGTGCTATTTGTCTTTGGTATACCAGGAATATCAAGTTGTTCAATCCGGCGCAAATGAATTACAGTTGCCTGATTATACTCACAGTTTTTTTTAGCAACTAAGTTATCTAAGCAACCATCGACATCAACAGCAACGAATGAGGGATTATCAATCCAGAGTTTTTCAATAACTTCCCCAGTAGAAATGAAACTGATATTTACTCCATATCCTGGAGCCAATGCTACTGGAATTGGGCTATTTTGAGGCACTGAAGATTGCCCAGAAGAGGTTAGACTTACCCGTTTGACTGCTATAGCTGAATTACCAGGATCTGCCCAAGCTGGCTTAGCTAGAAAAAGGGATAAAGCAAATAGTAAAAAAATCTGAGTTTTGGCTGGGGTAATTTTTAACTCTTGACCTAATTTGATTTCCAAGGCTGAAAAAAAATTAGTCATGGCTACTTACAAGCTCCTAAAATGAAAAATTCAAACGTCAAAATGTATAGCAATGGCAGTATAGTTTAGGACATACTATTGTGTTTTAAAGGGAACAGCGGATCCCCCCTAACCCCCCGCGCGGAAGGGGGGAACAGCGGATCTGGGAACAGGGAACAGAAATATGTCTTAACTTTTACTTCGATTGCTATAAGTATTGTCTTGATCCAGTCCCTCAGCTATCAGCTAAGTCCGTCTTCTGAATTCAGGGTTATGAATTCAGAAGACAGGCTACTACAGCTCAAAGGGTGTGTTGACAAAAACTTGTACGGAACTCCCGGCACCCATATACCACAATTTGGGCAAATTTTGTAGTCGGCGTGTTGCTGAAGCATTACGCTCTACAATGTCCTGAGCAAGAGGTTTAAACCCTCCCTCAAGCACTGCTCCCCATAGGTTGCGGTCTCGACTAGTGAAGGTGCTAGACTGGCTTGAGCCAAAACCACTGGAGGTGATAATTTGACTCCGTTCAGGTTGATTGAGTACTTCTCCGACTTTGGCAGCAGAACCAAACAAGAAGGCGATCATGTCATTTCTGGCGATATCATCAGAACCCCGATCCCAGACATTCGCCACCATGGGATTACCCTTATCTCCTCTGAGACTAATCACTCCTGGGGGTAACTGATATTCTTGGTCATCGATGATTAATGCGATCGCATCACTATTGACTAGTCCACTATCATCAACCATGTCACAGAGAAAGACAATTTTGGTACCAGCTTTGAGCAAAACTTGGTTATCTTGATCCACTAGAGGCTCACTCAGACGCACCACAAATCGTTCATCCAAATTTGGTTGTTGAGAATTTCGAGATAGGTTCGACTTTGTCCAAACAATTGGTGTAATTAATTCTCCAGCTGCTTCTTGACCAAAGGAAAATAGCTTCCGTCTGATCGGTCTCCCAGCTAAAATACTGGCTTCTTCTGAGATAGCAACTTGATCAGCAAAGATAACGGGAGATCCATTAAGGGGTTGGGGAGGATTGGGAGAGTTGGAAACTCTCTGTACAGCTGGAATTGAGTATGTACTAGCAATAGTAGAGCGTCCCCTGATCCCATTGTTTCGTTGGGCTACTGCTTGTGTTTGTGGGCTTGGTTCCATCATCGCCACATTTTCCTGTGGCGCTTCTGGAGTATTCACCGAACTCAAACCATAACTTCCCAGTTGGCTCAAAGCCAGCCATTGCTCCATGGGATCTATCTTTGGTGCTGGGGCTGGAGGAGGTGGAGGAGGTGTTGGTGCTTTTGCCACAGGGGGTGGTGTTGGTGCTCTCCGCACTGGTGCTGTCCGCACTGGACGGGGTGGGGGAGCTTGACGAATTACTACTGGTTGCTGCACTGGACGCGGTGGTGGGGGAGCTTGACGAATTACCACCGGTTGCCGTACTGGACGGGGTGCTGGACGGGTTGATGCTCTTACCACAGGAGGGGGTGGTGCTGAACGCACTGCTGGCCTAGGACGAGGTGGTGGAGCTGTTTTCGGTGATGGGGGTTCTTCTGACTTGGCAAGCTCTATGGTTGTTTTTGGTCTTTTTTTCTCTTGAATGGCTTGGATCTGTTTTTGTTGCTTGGCTAGGGCTAATTCAGTCTTCAGTCGTCCGATTTCAGAATCGGTCGCGTTTTCCGCTTCGTTATCAACACTGGTGGGAATCGGAGTAACTTTTTCGACCAATTTCTTCTTAGAAGACAAGGAGGTCATCCCTGTAAAAACTAATCCGGCGACTACAGCAATTGACCCAGTTACTGCACCAACCGAAGCACCTTTTGCCCAACCAGATTTGGCGAATTCCGCTTGGGTAACATTTAAGTCTGGATCTAAATCAGCGGTACCATCAGTCGATGCTATTACCCCCTGACTGCTAGGATTTTTTTCTTGGTCATAACTAGTATCAAATTGTAACAACTCCGCTAATGATTCTTCTGTCCATGTCGGGGCGGTATTCTCTGCACCACTGTTCTGCTGAATCAGAGTTTTTTTACTCATTTCTTCTTCAGATTTATGTTCGATGCTTTGGACATCAAAGTCTTTGAGATCTGATAGCTTCATAATTTCTCCCAGTTGCTGTAGTTATTCCAGTTGCTGTAGTCATTAGTCGCACAACACTGATGTATAAACAGGGACGGATGCACGGATTATTGGACTCTTGGAATCAGGACTATTCGACTCAGGATTCAGGTTTATTTCGAGTCTAAATCCTTGATACTGACCACCTCCAAACCTTTCTCTCTAGCCTTAGCAATAATTGGAGGTAGACTATCGTCTGCCATACCTGGTGAATACTTAGGAGGCTCCACTGCCCGTACATGCACCTGTTTGTTGAAGGGAATATAGGTAGGCAAATTATTGGTAGTATCTAGAACGGTTAACGTGCCAACCAAATCGATTGTCCATTCCCCTTCTTTTATTTTAATAGGTTCTCTGACAAATTGGGGGACAAAAGCAAATTGTGTTTTGCCCTTAAATACGTTGGATGGCGTTAAGTCTACTAACTTTAATAGAAACGGATCACGAAAATCATCGGCTAAGGCAAAGCTAGCTTTCCAGGCTTGAGTAGATATTTTACCTCGACGCCTACCTTTGCCATGAATTTCTACTCCTGGATCAGAGTCTAAGTTAGAAAAGGGAACGCCATCTTTTCCAGGTAATCGCCCTGTCCAAGTAAACAGGTCACTCATGGTTTTAATTGTAAATGCTTTAATTACCTCTGCTGTCCGTTCTTTATTCCCAATGGCTTCTACGGCAGTGGTTTCACCAGTCTTCAATTGCACTAAGGAAGGAGCTGGCTTATTAGCTAGCCTTGCTTGAGCGCCATACAACAGGGCTAGGAAAAACAGAATTAAGGTATTGTAAGCAAAGTTGCTGATTAAGATAATTCCCAGACTATCCGTCACATTGAAACTGGATAACCAAGTACTCTTCTTACCTCTTTGGAGAAATTTAAGCTTATTCTGAGGAGAACTATTCGTGCTGTCCATTTATTTCAAGCCTCCTAATACAAAAGCACTGAAGGAGTTTAAGCTATTAAAAATAGCTAGACCTCCTCCAGCGGCTAATACTAACGCTAGGATGGGGGCAATCAATCCAGCTACAAAAGCAAAAACTAATGGGTTATAACTCTCAGCATTAACAATTAAGGTGGCGACTAAACCAACAATAATGTTGTAGCATATTTTAACTAAACCGATGGAGAAAAAGCTAATTAACCAAGCGTAAATCGCCTTAGCTCCCACAGGTAATAATGTGGCCCCAACCGCTAATGGACCTAATAGTCCGGTTAGCAACATGGAAACTTCTGCTACCCACTGAAATGCCATCCCAATCGACATTAACCAACCCGTTACTGCGGTTTGTAAAGCAAAGCCAACTCGTTCAGTAACATTGAGAGGGTTAAGCAATGAACCAATTTGAGAGAGAAATGCCTGAGATGATGGGTTTAACGTTCTAGAAAACTCCTGTGCTTGTTGCTCTGCATTTGTTAAACAATCCACCTGTTGTTGAACATCGACGATAGCATCACATTGAGAAACCAAGGAATCAATAACCGCCTTCGCCCCAATATTTTCTGTCACAATTTGGTATGATTCTTGCAAAGAAATTCTGGCAGATGCGTTTTGCAGTAGTGAATTAGACGTATTGTTGATTACACTTCTGAGTCCTTGGGTGCCATTGGCTAACATTGCTCCATCATTGGCTAACAAAACCGCGACTAATAAGGGCCAGATGATCTCAGACCACATAATTGGCTCATCGTATTCTATTAAGGCTTTTGCCCATTGAGTCATGAATAGAACTAAGCTTCCCACGGCAAAAAACACCCCCAGTTTAGTGATCACAGCATACAACCCACCTCCGAGGACTTCACTCCACAGCTCATCCATGGCTTGTGCGATCGCAATTTGTCCGGTACGACCATTCTGGATAATTTGGGAGGCTCCATTACTAAATTGAGCGATTAAGTTGGGGGTGACTATCATTTAATGACTACCTCTTGACGTGATTAGTGATGGGATGAGCAGAGTGGGGAGAGTGGGGAGAGTGGGGAGAGTGGGTAGATGAGGAATTCACAGAGATCGGCAGACGGAGGAAATCCGGAAGATAAGGACAAGTAGACATGGCGATCGCTACACATGGGGATAAACAAATAAGGTAGGAATAGGGACAAGCAGGTAAGCCAGACCAAGGAGACATAGGAGAAATAGTTTTGAGTGGGAAGTATTGAGTGCGGAGTAATGAGTGGGGAGTATTGAGTGCTAAGTGCTAAGTGTTAAGTGCGGAGGGTGCGTGAGTTCAGAATTGATAATAATTGAAGAATTCTGCATCCAGATAACTGTTGACGGTCAACGGTTAAGGATTAACAATTAACGATCAACGTAAGCATTCAGCCGTCAGGTATCAGCTATCAGCTATTGCTCCTAGGCCACGCTACTTGAGGTGCTAGCAAGCGCTTTAACTGCACGGGGTCGGATGAGTAAAACGAGCAGGGATTTTCAACCAGCCGTACCAGCCCGTAAGCTTGGTTTACTACCTCCTGTTGATTAGCTGACGGCTGACAGCTGATAGCTGAATTCTTACCAGTCAACGGCCAACAGTCAACACCCTAGCTAACTAAAACAAGCCACTTAATGAGGTAATTCTCAAAGTTTCCATACCAGCGCCCAGTTTTTGGTATTGATCTGCCTGAGTTTGTCCATCCAAAGCACGAGAGATATTGCTCTGGAGCATGTTAGAAATTTCCTGTCGTTGCGCTTCCTCAACGGTAGCGGCTTGCAAGGAGCCGAGTATGGCGGCTTGACGAGCATTCTGAAGAGCGACTTCTTTGATCACATTCTGGGTAACTGTCTGATTTTGAGCTGTTTGTGCTGATTGCTCTACCTCTGAAACGGTATTCTGCATTTGCTTTAGCTCCCGGATTGACTGCTCCTGTCCTTCTTGACTCAGAACACGAGAGGCTGAGGCTCTAGCAACTTGCCTTTCTACTTCATTAGCAAGTTTGTCTCCTTCATAAATTGGGTAATCGCTTGTTTGGAGACTTTCCTCAATTGACGCTCTGACGTCTTCCACATCGGGGATACCTAAAACTCCCATGGAATCTTCCAATGCTGATTTCAAATCGTTGTCTATGGTTTCTGGTAGATTGGTAAACTCATCTAAGAAATTTGTAAAGTAAGACTTAACCTTCTGAAATTCCTCAACAAACGAGTCAACAAAACTATCGACAATTCCACCAGAAGCATAGGCTGGTTTAGGAACTGTTGTAATTAGGGTACTAATAATTAACAACTGTATCCAAGTTTTGGTCACATTTTTAGCCATGATTGAACTCCTAGATTGAATAGTTACGAAAAAATGCTGAAGGCTGAAAACTGAAAAATGAAAGCTAAACCATATAGCACTACCCATTGAGATTAGGACATTCCTAAACTCCGAAACGTAAGTAATCGCTTACTTTTGAATTCTGACTTATAACTTCTTACTTGCCCGTAGCGCTATAAAAGCGTATCCCTGACTTACCTAGATTATATCCTATTTTTATGGCTTAATTATGAAGTCGAACTTTTGCTCTCGGATCGGGTAACTTTGAATTCACAACTTGGACTTCTGAATTACGCATTTCTGCCATTTTTTTACTAGCATAATGCATAGCCATAATTTTATCCTGGGGATGTAAGCGCATTGCTGTCTGACGAATTGCTGATTCTTCAGGATTATTAGCAACAGCTGTTAACAGTGCTGAACCGGGATAAAATCGACAGTAGGTGTAAATCCCATTGTCATCGAGTAACCATTGAGAATACATTCCTTCTTGTTTAGGAAAAAATCCTTCTGTGGCATTTTTGTTAATAATCTCTGAAGGATATTTCAAAATATTAACAAAGCTATCCACTGCTGTTGGTTGAATCCTCCCTACTAAGCGTGTTGTTATATTCTGAAAAATTTTCGCTGCACTGGGAGACTTGGAAATGGTATCTGGATCTTGAGCGGATAAAATTACCCGAATTCCTGCTTTAGCTCCATTAGCACACAATCTGCCAATTAATTCAGCAATGGAATTATACTGGAACAGAATCGGACTTTCATCGATGAAAAATATACTCACCGGCGAGGCTAAAGAACGTCTTAAGGCTGCTGAGTAAATCCCTAAGGAGAGTAGTGCAGCATCTTCGTCACTACTAATATTCCGTAAGGCAAAGACTAATAACTGAGCATCACTTCTAAAGGTAGAAGGACGACTAATCGCTTGTCCTACTCGGCTATTGATCCAATACCTCAGTCGCAATTTGACTTGATCCAAGCCTTGAAGGATATCCCCAGATACAGAGGTAACTCGCAATCTCTCTAAGGAACAAAAATCAATAAAATCCGCAAGGGTAGGCATTAATTGCCATTCTTGAGAGTCTAAGCCATTGATATTTGCTGCTACATAACGGTCATGGATTTGATCATCATCAAAAAAGGCTTTGATTGCTAAGCTTAACATGGCTCTGATGTTATCCGTATAAGTCCGGTCATGAAACGTCGTGGAGCCAAGAACCATTAGCATTAGTGCTTCGACTAAGAATTCTTTGTATTCTGTAAGTCTCTCTTGTTGTAGTTTACCATCTAATCCCTTTAAATTGGGCAACTCGAAAAGATTAACTGCCTCTCGACCAATATCAAAATAAGCTCCTTTATCCCCGAGAAAAGCGGTGTAGTCACTAAAGGTAGAACTGCCATCGGGTTTTGGATAATCCATAGCTGAGATGGGTATACCATGAGCCAAGGCTTGGGTAATAATTCCTGATGCCAACACAGATTTTCCACTGCGGGTGGTTCCGAAAATACCTAGGTTTTTATGCTGTTTGAATAAGTCAATAAAAACTGGCGTACCCCCTTCAGCAGAGATTAATTCAAATCCCGTTCTATCCACTGTCCGGGTTTTGACTACTGGCATTAAGCCTGGTGCAATATGGCTTAAATAGGTATGCGATCGCTTAAACGGACGCATTAATAGTCTGCTCCAGGAAATTGGTAAGGTTTCTAGCCATATTTTCCAAGGATACTCGCTCTCCCTTACCATCCAAGCTGGTGGCGGAAAATAAGATTTTAAAGTATAACACGCCTGATCTAAATCTTGTGGAGAATCGCGATGAACTAAGAAAACAACCGAGACATTAAATGGCACGGCTCCTTCATAGATAGCCGCCTGAGCCTCGACATTTTTCTGAATATTTAATTGTGCTTTAACATTAATCGTATTTTTCTCCTCTGCATATTTTGAGGAGACATTTGCCTGTTTCGTCAGCGAATGCATTTTGCTGGTTACTGTCTTAATGTTCGCTTTGGAAATCTCACAAAAACAATCGGTGTCATAGACCTCATCTTTTGCCATGACTTGCCAGAGATAGCGCATTTGGGATTCTTTATTCCTCCACCCCTCAGGCTTGTCTAAAAAGAGCATGACTGCGGTATACTGGTCTTTGAGATTAATCCAACGTCGATCAGCAAATGGAATAGCGGTATAGTCTTCCATTAACAGAGAAACCGGGTGGATTTCTGAGTAAACCTCTTCGGTAACTCCAGCTTCAGTTAAGGAAAGCAACTGGGGAACTGAACGAGGTGGTGTATCATTAAATCGCTGCCACACATAATTCCAACACTCTTGAGCAGAAAGAGGGCGAATCGATAGACCCATTTGATTGCTCAACAGCCTTTCCCAAAATTGATAGCCATTATTAAAGGCAATCTCTATCACTCTCTCGATCTGCTGTTTTTCATACTCATCCAGCTTGCCAATAAATCCGTTCCACCACTTGGTAGCTGTCATCAAAAATTCTTCGATTTTATCAGATGCTCCCTCTCGACCTGATTCTACGGTATAGGTAGCAAATAAATACAATGTCTTGGGCTTTCTAATCCCCCCTTTTGTCAAGTCTTGAATTCGCTTCTTTTCTCCCATGATTAGGTACTTTAACTCGTTAGAGTCTGTACCCTTAATCAACTGACTCAACGTGTTTTGTCTATCAGTGTCATCAGTGAAAGACTTTAGGTGAATCGTGAGGGTTTCCTGCTCTGGGAAATCTTTTAACCCAGCTTCGATGGCATCAAAAACCGGGTCAATTAACTCCTGCCGTAAGGTGGTGTGAATGCCTCGACATTCAAAACCAAACACAAATTTATAGGAAGCTTCTCCTTTTCTGAGAATGTATGCCCCAACATCAGACCCATCAAGTCTGACTTCTAGGAAACTAGCTAACTTACAGTCATCCTCGAACGGCTTTAAGGTTTTCTTTTTACCATTTCCTACATCAACCCGCTTCTTTCCCATCTTTTGTTTAGCTTGATCGTGAGCTTGAGTTGTTGTCATACTTTTTAGCCTTTGCCCTTTGCTTTTTCCCGTTTAATCTCTAAAAGCCTTTGGTATCTACCCATTCCTCTTGTCCATTGAGGTACAGGTATAAACTTAGAAAGAAATTTCCAATGGCTAGAGGAAGTTAGCACCCACCAAGTAGACATACCCCAAACTCCGAAACAAGATGTCCATACCCAACTAGCTCCTAGTACTCCCTTGACGATGTAATAGGCAATTGCCCAAATTATTGCCCAGGGGATAAACTGATCGGCTGGAATAGGACCAATTTTCGGTTTTTCATCAAGAGTTCGGTTAACACGACGGAATTGTTGCTGTGAATTATTTGCCATAGGTCAAGCTATTTTGGATCAGACTTGCCAACTATCAGTGATTGAAACAACTTTCAATCTCAATAAAACCCTGACTACTCATCCCTTCAGCTAGATAAAACTCAACAGGCAAATTAGATATAGCGTAGTTTATGCTCCTGTGCCAGTGATGTAGCCTGCTAAAAGATCACCCAATGTAACTACAATCAAAATGATGATTGGAGTACGGGCTAGGGTTTTCCAGTCATCATCTTGTTGGGCAGCATTGACTACTTTGACCAATGAAATGCCCAAATAAATTAGGAATAGTGCTCGTAAAACGTTAAACACCAGGGACACCAAATCGGCGTCTACTTCAGGAATAGCACTAGTTAGCCAATCTTCTGCGACTTGGAAAAACTGGGCATGGGCTGGCGCAGCGGTAAAGTCCAACATAAACCACAGAAAGGTGAATAGGAAAAGACAGGCTCCTAAACCATATTTCCTGACTAGCCGTTGAATTTGATTCCCAGAATTACTAGGTTGGACTCCAATCCACCTCACTCCCACAACTAGACACATCAAAAATGATACACCCATCAAAGGAGTGACGGAGGTACTGATATAGAGATCCAATGCCATGGCGATCGCAGCCATGACCATTAAATAGCCCAAGGGCACTTGCTTCAACTGAGCAAACAACTGAGCAAGCAACTTAGCAAACATAGTTTCTTTACTTTTCCAACGCTGTTGTTGACGAGGTGACATCGCAACAGAGGACTTGTTCACCATGGTGGATTTTTCTTTCCGTAATTTTTCTGACTCTTCTTGTGATACAGAAAATTTTTAAATCGCAAAAGCGATCCCAGAGGAATAGTTCAATTTATTTTCATTAATAAATGTTATTGAGTTAAGGAGCATTTTGAATAAGCTAAATGATTGTAATTGTTTCACCTCAAGCATTACAATTACTTAACCTCTCAATATCATTGGCACAGCTCGTCAACAGTCTCAAAATGTTACTCGTCCAAAAGGAATAGATAAATAAACTAAATTTTAAGAAAACTCTGAGAAAAGAAAAAAAACTTAACAAAAAAAACGCTGAAACTCAACCTATAGGTAGAGGCGTTAGTGCTTAGTAGTTAATCAGCTATTTTGCTGAAAAGTAAACCTAAGCAATTAAAGTGTAACAATTAAACTTAAGATATTAATGGATCAAGTATTTATATTTGAGTTGTGAACATAGGATTGAAGTAAAAGGGAGCAGGGAGCAGGGACTGAGGCCGTGGGCCACGCGGGGCGCGTTCGGAGCAGTAGGAAAGAGCTTGGAGGATTTTTTGGTGTTATTAAAAACCGCTGCATTGCTATTATCTATTCCAAAGTTCCTTCTTCTGACTTCCCTACTCCCTCGGTGCGCTTGACCCGTAATTAAATTCGCCACGGGTCGCACCGCTCCCTACTCCCTACTCCCTCGGTGCGCTTGACCCGTAATTAAATTCGCCACGGGTCGCACCGCTCCCTACTCCCTACTCCCTACTCCCTAAAACCTAGAACTTTGTAACTTACCCAATTAAGAACTGCTGTATCTCATTTTTGCTGTTTGACACGGTGGTGCGTTACGGGCAGCAACATAACCCTGACTACGAGGCGAAAAATGAAGCCCCCCCTGAAGCACCACTAGCAAAATTTTCAAAAATGAGATGCACCCATTGAAAACGGGAGCATCCCATTTTGGAAAAAAGAGACAATTTATTCGCGATTTATAATCGCGAATAATATCCCGACTTAGATATCTTTAAGCTCGGAGTCGAAAGAAATATCTAATAAGCTATTTTTAAGAGAAT
>NZ_JAAHIE010000199.1:4671-12037 GCF_010671945.1 Moorena sp. SIO4E2 | reverse complement strand
CTGCCTTCTGCCTTCTGCCTTCTGCCTTCTGCCTTCTGCCTTCTGCCTTCTGCCTTCTGCCTTCTGCCTTCTGCCTTCTGCCTTCTGCCTTCTGCCTTCACCATTATTCATGCTCCATTCTTCATTATAAATTCACCATTCACCATTCACCATTCACCATTCTTCATTCTACATTATAAATTCTTCATTATAAATTCTACATTCTACATTCTTCATTATAAATTCTACATTCTACATTCTACATTCTACATTCTTCATTATAAATTCTACATTCTACATTCTTCATTCTTCATTATAAATTCTACATTCTTCATTCAACTAATACTACCCCGTTTACGAGCCTCCTTATAGGATATTCCCACATTTTTGACACCTGCACGAATCATTTGTTGTTCAAGCAAAGCAAAGAAGCGATTCCGGTCACCGGCCTTAATCACGGCCTGATTATGAGCTTCAGACACAGCAATGGGATAACCATATCCTTTATAGACCTGGCCCAGCATTAAACTCAAGGCTTGATTGAGCAATGCCGAATTCTGGGCTACCCATTCTGGCATCTCGATCCGAGCAATTTCTGTACCCACATGGACATAACAGAAATAGATCCGGTGATGGTCGTATAAATCCAGAATCCGTGCGGAACTCTGAAATAGAGGGCTACGCTGTCCTGGTTGCAATAAACTTGCCCAGAGAGTGGTATCCCGCAAGGGGTCAATCACCTGACAGGGCAACTTGTCCGTGAGATTACCACATTGGGTGATACATTTGGGTGTTTCATAGGGACAAGCTGGTAATCTGAGGAAATTAACCATTTCCACACTACGAGAAGCGCTCAGGTAACCAATCAGGGGTACATTAACAGAACGCAACTGCTCCCAAGCTGTTAGAATCGGAGGCAATATGCGATCGCGTGCATCCCCTGGCATCCCATCAAGAAACCAGTAAATTAGGGAACCATCTACTATCGCTAAATTGGGAGTATCCCTGTGGGGAGCTGGTGGCTTCACCCAACGGCAAGCCATTTCTGCTAACATCGATACTTCGGAAATGGTGCGCCGATGCCCCATCCACTCCTCCGTGCGAATCCCCCACTGACGAGAAATATATAAGTCTTCCGGTCGGTAGAACACTTCGGGCACACTATCCAACAGAGGGTAAAGACTTTGTCCATAGTGCAACATTACCCGACCCACATTAATCACATAACAGTAGAGAATTTCGTGGTGAGAGGGGGAAATTTGAGACCCATCGGTGGCGAAAACACTATGGCTTTCAGGGGGACTACTGATATCAACACAAGTATCCAGAGATTCTACAGGTGTTGCCGCCGTGAAAATCATGCGATCGCGCCATTGCTGATGAGACTTGACCAAACTCTCTTGTTGTTTTTTAGCCTTTGCCAGTAATTGTTCAGCCCGTTCTAGGCGTTGGCGAGACGCCACTGCCTCTAGTCTCAGGTGCTTACTAATACCAGGAATTTGTCCTGCCAGTTTTGCCAGATCAAGCATGGAGAGCTGATTAGTAGATTTACCGTAGATTTGCTAATTTCAAACTAGTGATCTGTAACACACTTTTCTTGTGATCCTAAACGACTCATTAAGTGATCCTAAACCAACAGAGATAAATAAACACAATTGTATACATCAGGCTCCAATAACAAACGCGATCCTATACACCAGCCTCAGATCACAAACACGATTGCATACATTACCTTTTCATACTGACAGTATTCATGTCAGTAATTTCTACGAGGTAAGATTTTATGAAGAATCGCCAATTAATGATGTCCTTGTCCCTGGCATCCGCAGCCGTAATTGGTGGTAACGCCCCAGCTCAAGCCATAGACTTCGACTTCAGCTATCAACCAGGAACGTCCCTCGAACAAATGCTCGGGTTTGAAATGGCTGGTGAGATTTGGTCTTACTATTTAACCGATAATGTCACCGTCAAAATTCACCTTGATGTCACCGACGACTTGCCCTCAAACATCCTCGGTGGGGCACTCCCTGGTCTGCAAAAGTCTAAAAAGTACAAAAAATTTCGGAAGAAGCTGAAGTCCGATAGAACGTCGGTAGATGATTATACTGCTTATGATAACCTGCAAAAACATAACTATAATGATGGCCATAGTGGCTATCATGCCGTGTTTGAAAGCAGAAATGGGTGGTACAACAAAAACATTGCTCTGACCAATGCCAATGCCAAAGCCATAAATTACCACAGGAATAACTCCCTTCTCGATGGCTATATCGTCATGAATGACGCCTTCAATTGGAGCTATGATTACCAGCGTAACGCCCCAACCCCATCAAACACCATAGACTTTCTCAGTGTCGGCATCCATGAAATTGGTCATATCTTGGGCTTCGTCAGTGGGGTGGATTCGACGATACTCGCGGATTATGACGCTAGTTATCAGATGAACCTTGACCGTCTGATGCGTACTACCTCCCTGGATATGTACCGCTATAGTGCCTGGAGCGAAGACCAAGACATGCTTGAATTAGCCTATGGTGCCGACGCCTACTTTTCCATTGATGGGGGTAATAAAGTTCTGGCATACTTTTCTGAAGGCAAGGATCCCAATTTAGGATTAGGAGGTGATGGCTATCAAGCCAGCCACTGGGACGGTATGGGCAATGATTTGGGTGTTATGAAGCCAGCCCTAGGTTGGGCAGAGAGGGCCGATATCTCAGCACTAGATTTACGAGCATTTGATGTGATTGGCTGGAACCTAAACTCCACTGTGTTGGGCTCAGATGGACGCCCCAGTGACTCAAATATGACCCTAAATCTCAATAACTTGCTCAACAACGCCAAGAATACCTTAGCCAGCAAAATCGGTGCCTACTTCAATGATCCTAACTGGAATGCCTCATGGATCGACTGGTATATCGCCAATGGCTATAACGAAACAGCAGGATCCTGGCTAGATCAAGACCGGATCCAGAATGTGCTCGACATCTACGAATGGGGCTATGGTGGCGGTGCTGGTGGCGGTAGCAGTGGCGGTGGTGGCGGCAGTGGCGGTGGTGGCGGTGGTGGCGGTGGCAGTGGGCAAGTATTAGGCCAGTTGATAGAACAGCAGCGGTTTTCTTCAAATTTCAATTGGTCAACCTTCAATGCTGACCAGGGATCGGCTCAGGTGCCACACCCTGGGGCTACCAGTGGCTTAATTGGGTTAGGTCTGTTGGGCATTGGTGGTCTGTTCAAGGGTCGTAGCAGATAGTAAACAGGTATAGCGCTACGCGCTATAACAAGTACGGTAGAGCCAAAAATTTCCCCTTTTCTAGTCATAAGCGTTACTTGGTCTAGAGGTTTGGGAATTCTAGAGGATAGTTCTTGCCCACAAAATGCTTCAGTCTCTAGAAAAGCCTCATGGTCATCACAGATTTATTTAAATTTCCACCTAGGTGCGAGCACAATAAACCCTTAAACCAACTCCTGACCTTGCCCATTGCCTGTTACCTAGTGGCTCAGATGCCCTTGCTCTGCTCAGCTCAAATTGTTCCAGATAATACTCTACCGAACAATTCCATTGTTACTCCTAATGGCAATATCATTGAGATTACCGGTGGTACCACTGCAGGAGGTAATCTCTTCCATAGCTTCGAGCAGTTTTCCGTTCTGACTGGGAATACAGCCTTTTTCAACAATTCCCTGACTATTGACAGTATTATTAGCCGGGTCACTGGTGGCTCCATCTCTAAGATTGATGGCTTAATTCGGGCTAACGGTAGGGCTAACCTGTTTTTAATCAATCCCAATGGGATTGTGTTTGGTTCGGAGGCTTCCCTAGATATTGGTGGCTCGTTTATCGGCTCTACCGCCAACAGCATTAAATTTGCCGATGGCAGTGAATTTAGTGCTACCAATCCCCAGGAGCCTCCCCTGTTAACCATTAATATTCCTACTGGTTTACAGTATGGCTCCCAAGCCAATCCAGGCAGAATTGTGATCAACGGGCCTGGGAACAATCTGAGTATTAATCCCGCTACATTTGCAGTAATCAGAGACAATCGACCAGTGGGGCTGGAAGTACAGCCAGGTAAAACCTTAGCCTTGGTGGGGGGTGATGTGGCGGTTGCAGGAGGAAATCTCACCACAGCAGGAGGACGGATTGAACTGGGCAGCGTCCAGGGAGAAGGGATGGTAACGCTAACCCCAACTAACTCAGGTTGGACATTAAGCTATGAAGATGTAGGACAATTTCAGGATATTACCTTGTCCCAAGGGGCGTCGGTGAGTACCAGTGGTAATGGCGGGGGTGAAATCCAGGTGCAGGGTCGGCGGGTGACCCTTAGTCAGGGGTCAGCCATCTTAGCCGATACCCTGGGCAGTGGGGCTGGGGGAAGTTTGACGGTAAAGGCGACGGAGGCATTGCAAGTTATCGGTACCGTTGTAAATAATTTCTTTTTCAGCCGTTTATCTAGTGATGTAGCACCAGGGGCTACAGGGAATGGGGGTAATTTATTCATTGACACGGAACGCTTGCGGGTTGCTGATGGCGCTCAGATCTCCAGTGGCACCTTTAGCTCCGGGAATGCTGGCACCTTGACGATCACCGCTGCTGAGGTAGAGGTGATTGCTGGCTCGAACTTCGGTCCCAGTGGTTTGTTTGTGCCAGTAGCACCAGGGGCTACCGGGAATGGGGGCAATTTGCTCATTGACACGGAACGCTTGCGAGTTACTGATGGGGCTCAGATCTCAGCTAGTACCTTTGGCTCTGGAGATGGAGGAGATTTGCTAGTTCAGGCCAAGGAGGTAGAACTGATTGGTACAGCTTTTGGCATCTTCCCCAGTACCTTGTCGGCAAATGTGGAACTAGGAGCTACAGGGAATGGGGGCAATTTGCTCATTGACACGGAACGCTTGCGAGTTACTGATGGGGCTCAAATTTCAGCTACTACCTTTGGTAAAGGGGATGCAGGTGCTTTGAGGGCGCAAGTCACTGAGATGGAACTAATTGGTACCTCATCAGAGGGATTACCTAGTGGCTTGTTTGCCAATGTGGAACCAGACGCGATCGGGAATGGGGGCGACTTGACCATTGAAACTGAGGGTTTGCAGCTGACTGATGGGGGTCAGATCGCAGCAATTACCCGTGGTGAAGGGGATGCAGGTTCTTTAACCGTAAAGGCAATCGATTTGCAATTGAGTGGTACCTCACCACAGGGATTAGCCAGTGGCTTATTTACAGACGTCAGAGCAGGAGCCATTGGTAATGGGGGCCAATTGACCATTAACACCGAACGCTTGCGGCTAACTGATGGGGCTCAGATTGCAGCTAATACCTTTGGTGAAGGGGATGCCGGTTCTTTAACCGTACAGGCAATCGATCTGCAATTGAGTGGTACGTCAACCGAAGGATTACCCACCGCTCTGTTAGCCAATGTGGAACCAGACGCGATCGGGAATGGGGGTAAATTGACCATTAACACCGAGCGCTTGGGACTGGTTGATGGAGCCCAGATCTCAGCAATTACCCGTGGTGAAGGGGATGCAGGTTCTTTAACCGTAAAGGCAATCGATTTGCAATTGAGTGGTACCTCACCACAGGGATTACCCAGTGGCTTATTTACAGACGTGCGACGAGAAGCCATCGGGAATGGGGGCAAATTGACTATTAACACCGAGAGCTTGCGGCTCAGTGATGGCGCTCAGATTGAAGCTAATACCTTTGGTAAAGGAAATGCCGGTTCTATAGAGGTAAACGCAACAGACATCGAATTAATTGGTACCTCACCACAGGAATTAGCCAGTGGCTTATTTACAGAAGTCCGACGAGAAGCCATCGGGAATGGGGGTAAATTGACCATTGACACCGAACGCTTGCGGCTGAGTGATGGGGCTCAGATTGCAGCGACTACCTTTGGTGAAGGGGATGCTGGTTCTATAGAGGTAAACGCAACAGACGTCGAATTAATTGGTACCGCCACGAATTTTGCTAGCGCTATATTTGCCAATGTGGAATTAGAGGCCATAGGTACAGGGGGTGAGCTGACCCTTGAAACCGAACGGTTGCGCTTGGTGGATGGGGCTCAAGTGGCAACCATTACCAGAGGCGAAGGGGATGGGGGAACCTTGAGAGTTCAGGCACAGGAGATAGAACTGATTGGGAGATCAGACCTAGGTGCCAGCGGATTATTGGCGAATGCGATCGCAGGTAGTGGTAATGGCGGTAAATTAGAGGTCTTCACTGATCAGTTAAGTATCCGAGATGGAGCAACGATCAGTGTCAGTAACTTCCAAAGCAATAACCTCCTAGCACCAGGGCAAGGCCAAGCTGGGGATATTGAGATTGTGGCAAACTCGATCGAGCTTTCTAACAGCGGAGCGGACACTCCCAATGGTGGTGGTATTACCGCATCCAATTTCTCGGCGGGAGGAGGCAATATTGATATTTCCGCTAATCAAATCACCAGTAATCGAGGGCAAATCACTGCCACTTCTGAGCTTAGCGGCGGTGGTGATATTAAACTTACTAGTGACTTACTATTCCTTTCAAACCAGAGCGGGATTAGTACCAGCGTTAGGGACAGTACTGGTGGTGGGGGTGAGGTTAAGATTAATAGTGATTTTGTAGTGATTGTAGAAAATAGTAACATCGCAGCCAACGCCATATTTGGTCCTGGCGGTAATATTCAAATCACTACTCAAGGTCTGTTTCTGTCTCCAGATAGCCAGATTACTGCCAGTTCTGAATTTGGTATTGATGGTCAAATCAATATTAGCAATCCCGAGTTAACTCAAAACCTGAGATTAATCCCATTACCAGTAACTATCATCAACCCTGGTCTACTCATTGCCACAGGCTGTAGCACCGATGATCAGCAGAATGGATTTGCTCTGCTTGGACGAGGGGGCTTACCCACTGACCCCACTGACCCCCTCAAAGGTGAAACCATTTGGATAGATTGGCGAGATTTCTCAGCCACCAGGCGTCAATTGTATCGGGCTGCTCGCAATCGGGGGAAAAAACCCAATCAGGAACCTCAAGTGACAGCCAAAAAGCCACCAATTATTGAAGCTCAAGGATGGATCATCAATCAGGATGGAATTGTGGAGTTGGTGCCTTATCCCACCGGTCCTGAGCTCAAACCAGTATTGAATACTGCCATCAATTGTCATAATCTTAGTCATTAATCTTCGGGTGGGCAGTGCCTACCAACGCCCTTTGCAAGCTTCATGATCTGTCTGGTGCACTGCCCACCCTACATCAACTTTCAGAACCGCTACGCGATCGCATACATCAGCCTGTGATACTCAAAGCATAGATTTACCAGAATAAAGTGAAAATTATCCTTAATTTTCGGTCACCAATGTCATTTTATCCAGCAACCGTAGTCTACATAATTTACAAATA
>NZ_JAAHIE010000199.1:4157-4661 GCF_010671945.1 Moorena sp. SIO4E2 | reverse complement strand
GCGATCGCATACATCAGCCTGTGATACTCAAAGCATAGATTTACCAGAATAAAGTGAAAATTATCCTTAATTTTCGGTCACCAATGTCATTTTATCCAGCAACCGTAGTCTACATAATTTACAAATAAATCATAAAACCCAGACCTCTATAATTTTCTATTCTTTTTAAATATTTTGATGACATAACTAGTTTAGTTATAGAGCAAATGGAATAGGAAGCAGGGAACAGGGACTAGGGAGTAGGGAGCAGCGATGCAGAGCGGTCTTGGGGGAAACCCCCGTGAGGCCACTGCATCGCTTTTGCAATTAGGCAAAAATTCGGGAGAAAATTCCCACACTCCTCACACTCCCCGCGCCCCCGCCCCGCGCCCCCGCCCCACACTCCCGATCTTTTTTACAAATATGAGATGCACCCTTTCCCCATCTCGCTATCTCGCTATCTCGCTATCTCCCGACCCTCCCCACACTTCCCACATTTCCCACATTTCCCACATTTCCCACATT
>NZ_JAAHIE010000199.1:0-3876 GCF_010671945.1 Moorena sp. SIO4E2 | reverse complement strand
TCTCAGTAAAATTGAGCCACTGGAAGCCAAGAACTTTAACTTATTGCTGACCTTTCCAGATGGTCATAAGCTGCTCGTAAAGCAGGAGCGACATAACCAGGAAGGGAAAGCCGCTGGTGAGTTTTTGAATGAATGGCGAATTCAAGAATTCTTACAGAAATTTCCAGAACTTGCTAACCTCCGCTCTTTGATACCAGAGGTGCTGCATTTTGATGGGGAGAATTCCATTATGGTTTTCCGCTATCTCGATGACTATCGGGATTTAATGGATTTCTACGCCAAGGAAAATATCTTTCCTACAGAAGTTGCTGCCACCATCGGCACCCTTTTAGGAAAAATCCATCATCATACATTTAATCGTAAAAACTATCAAGATTTATTCTCTACCGAAACCGATAATCAAACCACTGACCAAGTGCCTAGATTAGTTAACAGTTTAGAACGAATTGGTCCGGAGATTTTTGGTGCGGTACCTGCTGACGGGCTGAAATTCTTTGCCCTTTATCAACGATACGATAGTTTAGGGCAAGCGATCGCACAACTAGGCAATGGTTTTGCCCCCTGCTGTCTGACCCACAATGACCTAAAGCTAAATAATATCCTTCTGCACCAAGATTGGGAGCATGAGAGTACCAGCATTGTCAGGCTAATTGATTGGGAGCGCTGTAGTTGGGGAGACCCAGGGTTTGATTTAGGAACACTGATCAGTAGCTATGTCCAAATCTGGCTGAGTAGCCTGGTTATCAGTAAGTCTTTAAGTATTGAAGAATCCCTAGGTTTAGCCATGACCCCCTTGGAACAGCTCCAGCCTTCCATTGCTGCCCTAACTAAAGGGTATTTTGAAACCTTTCCAGAAATTTTAGAACACCGACCTGATTTTTTGCGGACAGCAGTGCAATTTACCGGTTTTGGTTTGATTCAACGGATTCGGGCGATGATTGAGTACCAAAAATCCTTTGGTAATGCCGGGATTGCCATGCTTCAGGTTGCCAAGACCTTGTTGTGTCGTCCAGAAAAATCCATGCCCACAATTTTTGGCCCTGCTATTGCTGAATTAATTCAACTCAGTCCTTCCGCTGTTTAAGACACTTATAGCGTTTTTCATAGCTATGAGGTACACAGGATTTTTTCCCTACTCCCTACTCCCTACTCCCTACTCCCTACTCCCTACTCCCTACTCCCTACCAAAGCATGATCCAACTACTTGATTCTAGAGAAATTCAACTATCCCAAGTCGCCAATCAGCAATTACTAGATGTTCTAGACGATATTGTTAACAAAGTAAAAATCCAATCAGACTTCTCTATTCACCATTCAGATTACAAACCGTTGGAAATTCCAGCCGAAGCTGTGGAACGTTTTCAACGGATGCCCGAAGAGATGCAGCAAAAATATATCAGTCTGCAACTGCGGAGTTTTCTCTATGGTATTTATTACAATGGCTCAATGCGAGATACTCTCGCACCGGAAGCAGATACTGAAGCTGCGCCACTAGACCTAGAGAACAATACCATCCTGGGAGTAGATGTGGGATTTTATCAGCGACTCCACGACAGCAATAGTGGCAAAGGCTACTTTGACCCTGGTTGGTCTGTTCTCAGAGAAGAAAGTGATGGCACTTTGGCTGTGACTAAGGGAGGATTGAGGCTGCATATTGAACGGGAGCAGCATCTGCCAGCATCCCAGCAATCTGCCACCGTCGGGGATTCAGTAGCAATCCGTATGCCTAAGAATTTGGTGCAAAATGGCTTTTATATGGCCGTTGGCAATCTAGAAGCAAATCGTCCGCAAACAGACCAGTCAGTGACTGTGCGAATTTACTTCAACTTGACTCCTGACGGTGCAGTTGCCGTAATGGGTAGCTTAACCCAACAGCTGAACGACATGGAAATTCCGTTCCACTTTAAAGTTTTGTACAATCCCAAGGACTACGAACGACACGATTCGGGGGTACTCTACTTTGATAAGCGTAACTATGACGCTGTTGAGGGAGTTTTAAAGACTGTTTATACAGAGCACCAATCTCATTTTCAGCCAGATGTTCCCCTATTTACCATGGAGCTAGCACCAGGTTTGGGGTTAGCAGAAGAACCAGACCAAAAATTTGCCGAACAGGAAAGCTTTGGCATGAATCGCTGTCAGATTGTGGCCAATGGGTTGTTGGAAGCTTGGCATCAAGGGGATGATTCCACTGAAGGAAGGATGAAGGCTATCCTTGGGCAATTTTCTACTGTGGGGATTGACTTGGAGCGTGTTTATCTGAATGCCAATTCTGAAGATATTTACACATCATTAAATTTCTCTTAGTCGAAGTAATCAAAAATTAAACCTTTTTTGGATCTACCGAACCTAGTATGCATAAAAACGCTGAAATTACCACTAAATATGATTGGGTATTATATTTATAATAAATCATTTTATCAAGAACTAAAACTCCCGCCCCATAAGGATTATAATAATTAGTTTTTCAAAGTTTTACATAGCCAGTTCGGTAGAGCCTAAAAAAAAAGGTTTACTTATGACATCAATAAAATAAAAAAAACTAAACCAACTCAATTAATCCAAGTATGATTCAAACAGAGATCAAAAATTACTAATTGATTCCTATAGCAATCCTAAATTAATTGTGATAATTTTTATTCCCTACTCCCTACTCCCTGCCTCACTTGGGTAGGTTTTTTACATTTGGGCGACTACGTACTGGCACTCTTGTTGAAATTTCGCCAAATATGTCTGTCGGAAAATCTCCCAGAATTTCCACCGATTACCGACCCATCTCCCGCTCTTCCCCTCCTGGTCGGGGTTAGGGGTGGGTTCCGATTACCCATTCCCCATTCCCCATTCCCCATTCCCCATTCCCCATTCCCCATTCCCTATTACCTATTACCTATTACCTATTACCTATTACCTATCTCCAAAGTAAAAAACCTACCCTTGTCAGCTACTCCCTGCTCCCTGCTTCCTACTCCCTACTCCCTACTCCCTACTCCCTGCTCTCTGTTCCCTGCTCCAATGCCTTGGAAGCGATCGCAAACTACTCTGGAATTCTCGATGCTGGGTTTGAGGTAATCCCCGTGAAGCCTTTCCCAGTGGATACAGTAGGGGGTAATCCAATTCTTTTGTTAATTTAATTATAATAAGGTAAATGTTGACTGTATCAACCTAGGACGAAAGTGCCTTAGGCAATTGAAAACTGCTAGAACCTAATCTTAGTCTTGTAGTCCAAGAGTAGTCTTGGGCTTTTTTTTATGGTTTTTCTCAGTTTCAATAGTTTTGTGGACATAACTAGTTTAGTTGATTCTGTAAATTAGAGAGAGGTTAACTATAAGAGTACTGGTATAGGTTAATTGTGAGCTATTCATAGGTTTAGTAGCAGGTGAGTACCTCTAATTTAGTGACAAAAGTGTTTTTGGTTTAGCATCAATAAGCTCTCAAAATACTAGACACACAAAAATAATTTGAATAGGATTAAAACAGGAATCAAAAATTACTACTTGATTCCTGGTAAAGAACACAGATTCATTAGTGGAGAAAAACTCAAATGGCTAACATCAAAGTTAATGACATCAAACCTGCTGGTGCTGAATTGTTTGCTGATTCAGAAACTTTCCTATATACACTAAGTGATGATTCTGTAGATTATATTTATGGAGGTCTACGGAGTGGCGCTGTAACTAATAGTGGTTCTTGTGCAAGGTCATGTGGTGGTGGTTGCTTCGCGATGGGACAACTAGCAGTTCTATAAAATGGTAATTTATTAACCATTTGCATTATAGTTCGTTTAGGGAAACTGGGAGCTATCATTAGATATATTTACTCCCATTTTTCCTATTTATTATACAGAATATGGAGGCTATTTATGATCATAAAATTAAG
>NZ_JAAHIE010000198.1:0-12060 GCF_010671945.1 Moorena sp. SIO4E2 | reverse complement strand
AACTGCAGTACCTCTTTATAATAAAAATCGAGATATCTTTGGGTCAGTGCCTTGAACTGTTGCTGAGGATAGCGTAATAATTGTAAAAACGTGAACAACAAAACTAGATGAGGTTGGGCTAATTGCCTTTGTGTCGATGGATCGTCGGCAAAACTTTCCGGGTTATTAATGTAAGCAAGCATTTGCTCAACATCTCCCCCAAAGAAACTCGACCAATCCCCATTTATCCGATTGGACTCATCGTAATAGTTTAGTTTTGTGGCATACTTTTGTACGAAGGTGAGTAAATCAGAAACATCGCGCTCATCTACGGAAACATAATCTGGTTCGAGTTCCCTTAGCAAGCGTCCGCGCTGACTAACGCCATCACGAAAAATATGATGTATAATTTTATTGTTTGTATTCATAACTAAATTCTATATCATTGATCAGGAGGGCGGATGTAAACTTTATTAACAAGCTAATCTAAAATAAAGTAATAAATCTTCATATCAGGAAGGAAAATAAAATTTGGTGTAAGCATTTAGTTATCAGCCATTAGCGATCAGCGATCAGCGATCAGCGATCAGCGATCAGCCATTGGCCGTAGGCCACGCTACTTGAGGTGCTATCAGCTTTTGAATAAAAGCTGACGGCTGACGGCTGTTCGCGTTCGCGAAGCGTCGGCTTTGCCGAAAGCGTGGCCAACGGCCTTTAGCTGTTCGCGCAGCGTGCGCGTAGCGCATATGCTTACTTTAAAAAGCTATTTGCCCACCCGACAAGAATAGGTAGGGTGGGCAAAATTCAAGCGGTTGTCGGTTTGATTAGAAATCATGGCTAATTTGCCCACCCGACAATAATGGTCGCCGTTTTTCCGATAACTAGTGTTTTAATTCAGTTACCGTTTTGTATTTGTTTGGTGATATTTTCTTACCAATTATTATCTTCTAAATCTACAGTAATCATTCGTCCATCTGCTTTTGAACGGTCAATATAAGCATAAAAAGCGGTGGTATCTTCTCGATGGGTCAAGACATATTGTCTTAGTTCTTCTAAGCTGAGAGTATCATAGTTGATAGAGTTCATGGTTCATATCCTCCTGTTGGTTTAATTTCAAAATCTAGTTCTCCTGCTAAATAAGCATTCAGCCGTCAGCGGTGAGCTAAAAGCTCACGCTACTTGAGGTGCCGTCAGCTTTCCATAACTCAGTGGGGTAGGGTGGGCAAATAATGATAGTTTGACAATTTGATTACGAATCATGTCCATTTGCCCACCCTACAAGAGCTGATCCGAAATTCCCTGCTCCCTGCTCCCTGCTCCCTGCTCCCTGCTCCCTGCTCCCTAAAACTCAAGAATTTGTACCTCACCCAAATAAGAATTGCTATATTGTCTTTGACCCCAATCGGGAGGTTATTATCCGATGGATAGATTAACTAATTACCGCAAACTAATTCGAGAAATTATCACAAATCATACAAAAGTGCCCTATAAGCATGGAGATATTAAGTTTGAGACGGTCTTTGATCCGGAATCCGATCGCTACCTGCTGATGATTTTAGGCCGTCAGAATAAGCACTATGAGCATGGTTGTTTAATTCATGTTGATATTATCGATGGAAAAATCTGGATTCAACGAGATGGCACAGAAGTTGGAGTGGCTAACGAATTCGTTGAAGCTGGTGTCCCAAAAGAGCAAATTGTTTTGGGTTTTAAGTCACCTGAACGCAGGAAAGATACGGAATTTGCTGTTGCGTAGGGCGTACCCTATTAGTGGTAGGGTGGGCAAATTCTTAAAGTTTGACAATTTGATAAAGAATCATGTCCATTTGCCCACCTATTAGTGGTAGGGTGGGCAAATTCTGAGAGTTTGACAATTTGATTAGGAATTATGTCCATTTGCCCACCCTACAAAAGCGATCGCGTAGCGTGGCCTACGGCCAATCGCACTTTGTACAACACCTAATTGAAAACTGCTATAATTGAATTAAAAGGATATCTAATCAAAAAATGAGTAGGACACAAGTAAGTACAGAACATATTAGTATTAATCCCGAAATTCGCTTCGGTAAACCTTGCATTACGGGAACAAGGATAGCTGTTATTGATATTGTCAATTGCTATCTAAACCTGTCAGAATCTCTTGAAGATATTGCTAAAGATTATAATTTATCTCTAGCTTCGGTTCATGCGGCAATGGCCTATTATTACGATCATCGAGAAGAACTGGAAATTCGTAGGGCAGAAGGTGAAGCATTTGCTCAGGATTTTGCTAAAAATAACCCTTCTTTATTACAGGAAAAACTTAGGAATTTAAAGGGTGAGTAAAAGGATTCGTTATCATTTGGATGAGCATATTAAATCGGTAATTGCCCGGGAATTACGCCATCGTGGAATTGATGTAACAACTACGGTTGAGGTACAGTTGAGAACTAAAAGTGATGAGTCTCAATACTCCCTACTCCCTACTCCCTACTCCCTTTGCTATAGCTGATAACTGATAGCTGATAGCTATCGATCGCATTTATTTACATTCTCCCTCAAAAAAAAAATTATAAAAACCCTTGACAAATTAAATTATAATCATTACGATTATATATGTAAACAAAAAGCAAAAGGTTACCCTTATGCCATCAGAATTTCCAACTAATAATCCAGACAACAATCCAGAGGATTCTTCCAACAAAAAAATCCGTGTTCAGCACATTTTAAAGGGCGACCGCAAGGCAGTAACTAATACCATGCATGCCCTGTATGCAATGGGCTACGCCCAAATATCCGAGTGGAGTCCTCTGCAGCGGACGGATGTTCCCGGAGAATTCATAACAATTATGACCAAGTACTTCAGGCTCCGTTAAAACGTTAAAGCGATGCAGAGGTGCGACCCGTGGCGAATTTAATTCGCCTACGGAAAACGCACCATTACGGTCTTGGGGGTTTCCCCCATGAGCGACTGCATCAAGACATTGCTGGGGGGTTTTCCCCCTGGCCAAACCATCCGGTCCAATAACATAGGAGCACGTCTGGATAGGTTATAAAACTGAATGACATAAGGTAACATTCCTAGCCGTGGATAGTATTTCTGCGGCTATTTTTTTTAAGGTTGGGATGTTGAAGGTTGAAGGTTGGGATGTTGAAGGTTGGGATGTTGAAGGTTGAAGGTTAGTTGGTTGAAGGTTGAAGGTTGGGATGTTGAAGGTTGAAGGTTGGGATGTTGAAGGTTGAAGGTTGGGATGTTGAAGGTTGGGATGTTGAAGGTTGAAGGTTGGGATGTTGAAGGTTGAAGGTTGGGATATTGAAGGTTGAAAGCACTGTAGGGTGGGCAAATTCTGAGAGTTTGACAATTTGATAAAGAATCATGTCCATTTGCCCACCCGACAAGAGCGATCGCACCAGGCGATCGCTACTTTGAGCCTAATATTTTGTCATATTCGGCGTGTGTTCCAATCCAAAACCAAGCTAGATCATTATCCTTTTCTACCGCAATCGCTCTGTAGTGTAAACCCACTCGAACTGACCAAAACCGACCTACTTTCTTGAAATGTAGTGAGGGATATCGAGGATCCTGTTTGAGCAACTCGTAACATCTATCGGCAAGTTCTTGGATTTCCGATGGTAGCTGTCGATAATAATACCCAAAATCTGGTGTAGCAAGATGTTTCACAAATCAGTACAATTTCCTTGTTGTAAATCTTTCAGTGCTTTGTCTGCTAGTGCATCTAGCCTACCAGCCGCAACATCTGCTTCAAATTGTCGATCCCAATTTGCTGCATCAAATTCTGCAAACCAAGTCCGAAATTTGGCGAGATCCTCACTAGACAGTTGACTGACAGCACGTTCAATTTCTCCTAAGTCACTCTTATTCATAAGCCCTAATTTTGTACAGATCTATTCAAATTATACCGGGGACTACTTATTTGTTTACATTTAATGGTTTGCACCCAAAAAGAGCGATCGCACTGAGTTATCGCGCAAGCATTCAGCCATCAGCGGTTAGCTGTCAGCCGTCAGCCTAATGTTTAAAATAAATCTCAAATGAGAGATATTTCTACTCCCTACTCCCTACTCCCTACTCCCTACTCCCTACTCCCAGATCCGCTGTTCCCTTTGCTAAAGCTGATAGTGTGTTCGCATTCGGTTGGGTAGGGTGGGCAAATTCTGTAGCGAAGGCAATAATATCAACAATCCTGTCGATTTGCCCACCCTACTTTATCGGCTAAAGCTGATAGCTGAATACTTACATTATCGCTGTCGGGTCATGCCAATTATTGCGTCTACGGTAAAGTCTGAGATAGTGTCAAGGGTCGGGAGTATGTCAGTTCCGGCAAACACCAGTGGTAGCTCCTGGTTTTCCCAAACCCAGATTTGCTGTCGCTGAATATCGATTAGCCAAGCCAGCTGAGTCCCGTTGCTCAAGAGGTGCGACCCGTGGCGAATTTAATTCTTAATGCGGAAAGCGCACCTAAAGTGCAAAATTTTGTTCTGTAGGTCTAATGTGCTTTGGTCAGGGGAGCGAATTTCAATTAACCAGTCTGGTGAACCTGACCGGGGGCCATCTTCATCCCTGAGGCGATCGCTTTTAACAACGACAATATCTGGTACAGGGGATAAGGGAGGAATGATGCACCGGAGTTCTTGAATCGCAACGCAAGCATGGGTTTGATTGTTGATAGCGTTTACGAGGTTGCGTTGGAGGCGGGAATGAAACAGTGTTGGCATAGGCTTTTGCTTCGGGTGTCCATGGATGAATTCCCAAGCTGGAGATGCTTCTATATTCGGTTGTTGGAGAAAAGTGTCTAAGGAGTTAGTAATGCTGGGTGATTGCATAATTAAGTTAGCAGAAGAATGCTTAAATGATCCCTATCCAACAAATAGACCTCTTGCAAAAGTATTTTTATGATAGTGTTTGCGTCAATTCTTTTCCACTGTTCCCAGCTCATAATAGTACGGCGTAGGGTGGGCAAATCATGATAGTTTGGCAATTTAATCATAGTGTCATGCCCATTTGCCCACCCTACTACAGATCGGCGTAGATCGGCGTAGTGCGTACGCATTCGGTTCGGTAGTTGGGTAGGGTGGGCAAATTCTGTACGGAAGGCAATAAGATCAGTTATCATGTCCATTTGCCCACCAAACCATTGCGCTTTCATCGGGGTAGTGCGTACGCATTCGGTGCGGTTGTGCGTACGCATTCGGTTGGGTAGTTGGGTAGTTGGGTAGGGTGGGCAAATCATCAACGTCATACCAATAGGAGCGCGTGTACATGTCCATTTGCCCACCCTACTACAAGAGTGCGATCGCGCACTACTTGAGCGGCGATTGGCCATAGGCCACGCTACGCGATCGCACTGATAATTCTTCACGAAGAATACGGCGTAGATCCCCTTGGGTGAGAGGTTGCTCAGAAGGGCACTGGAGATGTTTTTTTAAAGCCTCATTTATTAGAGTCTGATAACCAATTCCAGCCGTTTCGGCCTGTTCTCGAAAATTGGCAAGAATTTCATCATCGAGATAAATAGTAATGCGTGTTTTTCCTTTAGAAGAAATTACAGCTCCTCGTTTTCCTTTAGAAAAATCATATTCCTTTCTCATAAGCTTTTGTCTCCTGTTTTGTGGCGCGACGAGCAGAAATTAGTCGAATCACCTCACCGCGCATGGTATATACAACGACCAATGGTAATCCAGAGTTTCCTATTCCCACTGCGATGAAACGTTCTTCACTAATCGAATCTGGATCAATGTCATGAATGGCAAGGGGATCGAAAAACACCATTTCAGCTTCGCTTAGGAAACACCATGCTTTTGCCAATTGGTTTTTGCAATTCTTGGATCATATTCAAAGGTCATACATATAATATATGTATAACAGAAAGTCGAGTCAAGATTCATGGTGTGGCGTGGCAAGCCTTAAATGTTGCTTCAGTGCGTACGCATTCGGAGCGGGTAGGGTGGGCAAATACTAAACGGAAGGCAATTTCATCTCGAACCCAAGACCATTTGCCCACCAAACAAGCCACGACAGTAGGGTGGGCAAATTATGTAGTGCGTACGCATTCGGAGCGGGTAGGGTGGGCAAATACTAAACGGAAGGCAATTTCATCTCGAACCCAAGACCATTTGCCCACCAAACAAGATCCGCGATTGGCCGTAGCTACGACAGTAGGGTGGGCAAATTATGTAGGTTTGGCAATTTCATCAAAGTGTCATGTTCATTTGCCCACCAAACAAGATCAGCGATTGGCCGTAGGCCACGCTACGGGATGAAGCCTTCGCAAAGCGTGGCCTACGGCCTCAGCTTCCGCGCTTGTGCGATCGCATTCGGTGCGGTTGTGCGATCGCATTCGGTTCGGTAGTTGGGTAGTAGAGTAGGGTGGGCAAATTCTGAATCTGGGGTAGGGTGGGCACATAATCAAAGTAATACCATTTGATCACCAATCATCGACCAATGCCTACCCTACTACCTACTTTTCGCTTCATAACTTGGGCGACTTGACCGTATCTTTCTCCAGTTAACCCTTCTAATGTATCATGTTCAATATCCTCATCCTGTCCTAATTTACTCGTCCATTTTCCGTTTAATAATTGTCTAGCCACATGAGTGGGTTGACCATTTAACATGTAAATGGCTATTTTTTGATAATTTTCTTCTAAATCCGGGGTTTCACAGATTACATAACCAAGAGTTTCAAAAGCTTTAATAAAAGCCAAAAGTGTCTCAACTCTTGGAACATTAACGGGCCAATAACTCTCTTTCATTGGATCTGGCCACCACCATCTTTGAGTATCTTCAGCCGCCCAAGCCACAGCACTGGTAATGTGATAATTTGTAGAGGCTAAATTAGGATAATCCCTTTCAATCCATTGTCTGACTTGCGATAACCACGCCTCATTTCCTACCATTTATAACCGTTACGGACTCCCCAATTTAGCCATGCTTTGATCATTTCTTGAGTATTCCCCTGATGTTCTTCTTGAACAGGATCTTCTCTAGTAATGGATTTTAAAGCCCAAAACCACCGTCCAGATTTTTGTTCAAGTTCCCTTAATAATAACGGAATTGCTTCTTTTCCCATGCCAATAATTTGTTGATAAGCAGGATGCATAGCTGCTTGAGTGGTTGATGAAATTCCTCTGGTTTCTTCCCGCCACTGGTCAACGAGTTGCCTAAACGTTTGTTCGATATCTTCTTGAATTAGGGACATTTTCTCTCCATTTTGTGGTTGTAAGTAGGGGTAGGGTGGGCAAATCATCAACGTCATACCAATTGTTCCGTTATCATGTCCATTTGCCCACCAAACCTGAATGTGTGGTAGGGTGGGCAAATAATCAACGTAATACCAATTGATCAGTTATCATATCCATTTGCCCACCCTACTACAAGAGTGTGATCGCACTGCTCCCTGCTCCCTGTGCCAAAGTGTTGATTTAGCATAACAAGTACGGAAGAGCCGAATTTTTGATGCTATATTCCCTACTCCCTACTCCCTACTCCCTACTCCCTACTCCCTTGAGCTTCCCCGGTCGAGACAACATTCACGTTGCGAAGACGCAAGGCCGTTATCAGATCGCTATCCATGGTATCTTCATCTAAATAAAGACGAATTTGTGTCATTTTTAGGGTTTGGTTGCCTGATAATGTTGTTTGGCGAGTTCTTCATAGGCGGTTTGTTCGGCTGCTATATCTTGGTCTATTTCCTGACGGTTAGCATGATAATACGTTAAGGCGGCATAAATTTGAGTGATTGTTAGGTGATTTAATCGTCTGGCTATTTCTTCGGCGTTGTTACCTTGATTATATAGGCCAGCAATTCGGCGCACAGAGGTTCGAGTTCCTGCAATGACTGGACGATTACTATTGGGATCAGTTGTGATCTCGCAAGCCAATGTCGGTAAGAGTTGCCAAGGGGTTTCGACCATAGATATGGGGGGTTTTTCCCTTATTTTAAAATATAGTGCGATCGCATTCAGTCGGGGTTTGGTGGGCAAATACTAAACGGAAGGCAATTTCATCAGGAACCCTTGACCATTTGCCCACCAAACAAGATCCGCGATCGCACTACAATAGTGCGATCGCATTCCGTCGGGTAGGGTGGGCAAATCATGATAGTTTGGCAATTTCATCATAGTGTCATGCCCATTTGCCCACCCGACAAGGTCAGTGCGATCGCATTCCGTCGGGTAGGGTGGGCAAATCATGAAAGTTTGGCAATTTCATCAAAGTGTCATGCCCATTTGCCCACCCGACAAGGTGAGTTGTAGGGTGGGCAAATTATCATTGTAATACCATTTGATAGCGTGCTCATCCCCATTTGCCCACCCTACTCTGAATCGGGATTAAACTGAAACAGAGGATGCTCGCCACCATCAATATCTCAATATGTCGAACTATCGTCGTTCTTATGTGCCAGGAGGAGTATTTTTTCTGACTTTAGTCACATATCGCCGTATTCCTCTATTTTCAGATGTTGAGAATATATTAAGGTTACGGAAGGCGATCGCAAAAATGCGGACAGAAAAACCCTTTGACATCACTGCAGCCGTTGTTTTACCGGATCATCTTCATTTTATCTGGTCGTTACCACCGGATGATTCTAATTATTCTCAGCGAGTGTCTCGGTTAAAGGTATTATTTACCCGCTCTTTACCGGGAAAACGCTCATTATCTGGTGATGTTTCCCCTTCTCGTCGTAAGCATCGAGAAAGCAATGTCTGGCAACGTCGGTTTTGGGAGCATACAATTCGTGATGACCATGATTTACACCGACATTTAGATTATATTCACTATAATCCGGTTAAGCATGGTTTGGTGTCTTGTCCTCATTTTTGGAAATATTCCAGTTTTCACAAATGGGTGGAGCGAGGCAAGTATCGACCCGATTGGGGGTGTTGTTGTGGCAGGAATTTACCACAAGTTCTTGATTTTAGCGATTTAGAAGATTTTGCAGGGGAGTAGGGTGGGCAAATAATGAAAGTGAGGTAGGATGGGCAAATTATCAAAGTTTTACCAATTGATCATCAATCATTTCCATTTGCCCACCCTACAAGAGCGATCGCACTTTAACCCAACCAACCACAGAGGCGTACGCATTCAGTAGGGTAGGGTGGGCAAATTCTGATAGTTTGGCAATTCATCAGAAATAATGTCCATTTGCCCACCCTACAAGAGCGATCGCACTTCACCATTGGTGGCGGTGGGTTAGAAGTGGGGTGGATGGGGTGAGTCTGTTTTGTTTTGGGTTGTTGCTTAACTTGGCTTTAACCCAACCAACCACAGAGACGATCGCATTCGGTAGGGTAGGGTGGGCAAATGATGAAGGTTTGGCAATTTCATCTCGAATCATGTCCATTTGCCCACCCTACTTTATCAGCGTACGCACTAGAGTAGAGTAGGGTGGGCAAATTCTGAATGTGGCGTAGGGTGGGCAAATTATCTGTTCCCAGGCGTAGGGTGGGCAAGTAATCAAAGTAATACCATTTGATCACCAATCATGTCCATTTGCCCACCCTACTACTACTCGCCGTCAGCTAATATACTTCATCATGAGAACCTAAATTAAGCCACGACAGTAGGGTGGGCAAATTATGTAGGGAAAGGCAATTTCATCAAAGTGTCATGTTCATTTGCCCACCCTACTTTATCCGCGATCGCACTACCATGATTGTCAAGTTGTCATGGTTCCAAAGGAACCAAGCAGTTAATCCCCCAAACCTCTATGAGGTAAGGTTTATAACTAACGAGTCGCACTCAGGAGTCATGTCTATTTGCACACCCTACGTTATCTGCGTACCCTCTTTTTTTTCTTTTTTGTAATATTCATTAACTTCGTTGTATATCCAAAATCCGGTGCCGATTCCAAAAGCTAACTTTTTCGCTATTCCTGGGTTTTGTCTTAACATTAATAGGTTTCCACTCCCATACGCACCATACATTGCCGCTTTTGGGTAATCCTCTTTGTCTTTTAGATAATTAGGTATTTGAGTGAAATCGGCAAGGGCTCCTGCTAAGGGCGCAATCCTCATTAGGTTTGGGTATGTTTTGGCCAGATCTGGGGCAAGATGCAGGGCTTCTCCTATTCCTTCCGTTAAGTAAAGTAAGCCGTACGTTGTATTCTTCATTGTGTCATAGTTTAGTAGTCCCTTTTTATCATATTCATCCCTAGCTTTACCAAGTTTACTATAACCCATCAAAACAGCTGTGTTCTTGGCAAATACAGTGGCTAATTTATTATGTTCTGGTATATTACTGAGCCCATTAAAAAACAAACTTCCTTTGTACAAGATATCCATTTCGTTTTTGCCTGGCCGTTGCTCTTTTTCACCCATCATCTGAATTGGTGGACTAACGTGGGCACAATAAGGGGATTTTTGAGCAGCCTTCGATTGAACGGACATGACCTTCTTGAAAAGAAATTGAGCTTTCATGCCCATGTCATTCGCCTCTTTCTCCAAACCTGCATCTTCGATTACTTTCACCCCTCCTTTCACTTGCATCGTGGGCGTAACTCTCCCCTGCTTCTGCTGCACCACATGCCACGCCTCATGGGGCAAATGCTTCTCCTGCCCCGGCCCCACATGAATTTCCGTCCCCTGTGCATAAGCCTGTGCTTGCAACTGTGCCGGTTTCGACGAATTGTAATGCACCCTCACATCATCCATCGAGTAGCCAGAGAGGTTCTCAATGCCCGCCTTGAGGCGATCTGGCAAGCCAGTTTTGTTTTCATTTACGCTCCTCTCTGCCCACGTGCCATGGCCATATGTCAACGTATCCCCCGTCAACGGTTGTGCTCGACCCTGCACCATTTTCCTTTTCTGCTGCACTACCATTTGCCCACCGTGATTCGCCCCTTGCCTGCTTCTCTCTCCCGGCTGTCCAATAGAAAACTTCCCTTGCAGCCCCATTTCATACCATCCCGTTTCCGGCTGGTATTGTCCTGATTCTAAGGTGCGCATCACATTAGCACTCATACTTCCCCATTCCCCCACCGCCTCTTCCGCGTTCCACTCCCTTTCCTCTGCATCCAAAATTTCTCTATAACCATTCCCTCTGGAGTCTTTCTTATTTTGATCAAATGACACTGAAGTAGAGTGAGAATATTTCGGTTTATAGGTATGAGTAGTGCGCATAGCTATTTCCTTTTACCTTGTACCCTATTAGAAAACCAGATAAGTCGATCCATCCGTCTTCCAGGAGCGCGACATGGCACCCCTTTCTCAAACCAACTGGTATCACTCTAATATTAGTTCTCTGTTTCTAGAAATCGAGCGAGTTCGTAACTATTTAGAAAAATACATAGAAGGTAAAAAAAATCAACAAACCGTTACTGAAATTGTTGACGATACTTCTGCCCTGGCTAAACTTTGTAACAAATTCCTTCTCTCCCCCTTTGAAAGGGATATCCTGCTCATGTGCGCGGGTATGGAAATTGAACCATACTTCCATTCTTTGTTTGCCAAAGCCCAAAAAAATAGTCCTAACAAAAACTATCCTACTCTCAGTTTAGCTTTTGACGCCCTTCCCGGAGCCAATTGGGGTGTCCTTTCTCCCCAACGCCCTTTACTTTACTGGCAACTGCTCCACATAGAACCCGGATTGATCCTAAGCCAGTCCCCCCTCTATATTGACCAGCGTATCCTCTGCTTTCTATTAGGAGAATATGCCACAGACCAGGAATTAGCAGGAAAGATCAAACCCCAACCGCCTCAGACCAACCTTCATCTTTTGCCTAGCTCTCAGTTAAGTATAGGGTCGCAATTGATCACCATTTGGTCTGGCAGCGAGGGGACAAATAGCTATCCCGTGGTGCAATTATCTGGCTCGGACCGTAGCACTAAATACCAAATTGCCTCCGCCACTTGTCAGGGTTTGGGGTATAGTTTACATACTCTCGAACCTGCCGCTCTGACCACCAACCCCCAGGAAGTATACCAACTCGCGATGCGTTGGCAAAGGGAAGCAATACTAAGCAATAGTGTCCTGTTTATTGACTGCGATAGTTATAATTTTTCTGAGCCAGGGCGGGAGTATGCTCTGAGCCAATTTATTGATAGTAACAATACTCGTTTAATCCTCAGCTGCAATCACCG